>CAYQTM010000052.1:6176-8429 GCA_964420355.1 uncultured Opitutales bacterium | reverse complement strand
AAAATCCTCCTCCGCGCGGTGGAAGGGGGGAACGCGAACTTGCTGGAAGCCCTGGAAGGAGAGGGTGTCGAGGATGTCGGGGACATCCTGAGAGGGCGCCTCGCGCTCTGCATCGATGCGAACGGGGATGGCGACACCCTCCGCTTCGGCGAGTTCCTTCAGCCTGCCATCGAGATTGGGAACTGACCGAAAGCTTACTTGGCCTGAGCGGTCGCGTTGGCGAAAGTCTTCGGCGATCATGCCATCGGCGCGCACGGCAAAAATCACTTCTTCTCTGGAGGCGATTTGCGAAAGTGCCGCAGTCGAATCGGGCAGCACCACCGGGATCTGTTTTTCGAGGCGTTTGAGCATCGTGGTGACCAGAAAGAAGATCAGGAGAAGGAAGACGCAATCGATCAGCGGCGAGAGGTCGACCGCAACATCATCGCTGCCGGATCTACGCATACGCTTGCGCCGCAGCATGAAGACCGCACGCTGGTTCTCGCCCGAAAGGGCGGCAAGCTGGTGAAGGCGTGACTTCATGCTTGGGGATCGGTGGTCGGATTGTTGTCAGCGGCGGGCTTATCGGACTTAGCCGACTCTGGCTCTGCCTCCTGCTCCTCAGGGTGAAGCCACAGCGCGAGCATGTTATCCAGTTCCTCTTCGATTCGGATCCCCAGATTGTTGATCTTCATCTTAAAGTAATGGTAGGCGCTCAAGGTTGGAATCGCAATAATCAAACCTAAAGCCGTCGTAATCAAGGCCTTGCCAATCGAATCGGCCAAGACTGAGGCATCCCCAGTATCGCCCATGATGGCCACCTTCTGGAAGGCTTCGATCATGCCGATAATGGTGCCGAGCAACCCGAGCAGCGGCGAGACCGTTGCAACAATCGCCAGAGGATAAGTGCGCTGTATCTGGCGACCAACCGCACGCGACACCATGTCGGAGGCACCAAAGCTGACGATTTCAAAGCTGAGGTGGGTGTGCCCGGCCACATACTCCGCAACTTTGCCAAATATGCTACCGTCTTTTTGGGCTTTTAGCTTGGCGGTCGAGAAATCGCCGCGCTGCCAGGGCTTGAGCAACGCTTCGGCTTTCTTGCGCGATACGAAATTGTTATTGCGCACCGTGAACAGGCGTTCGAGAAAGAAGGCCAAGCCCGCCACCGCGACGCCAATCAGGACGAAGGAAACGGTTCCGCCCTTGAGCACCTCCGCGCCCCAGTCGATCGTGCCGGCTGCCTCCGACTCTAAAACGACTTCATCGGGCTGCGCCTCCGATGCTTCTTGTGCGCGGGCGGAAAATGAGAACAGAAGCGCAGCAGTCAACATGAAGCTGAGGAGCCTCGCCGTTTTCCACAGTGCGATTGGATGGGGCAATACAGTTTTCATACAGATTTGTTTAGATCAAAGATTGGAATACTAAATACTATAGCGGAGCGCAGGAATTATGCCATACGTCATTTGTAGGGGTGAGACGGGTGCAATGAGCCTGCCCAGCCAAAGGCAGCGCGTTTAGCACATCAAGCATTCGGGGGGTTTCGCAAGACTTTCTTTTTTTGTGGGGTTGATTTCGCAGTTGGCTTTTGCTTGACTGATTTCCAGCCTCGAGGCAAAGCCTTTAATTTGCTGATTTTCAGCAGCTTGGGCTTTTCGGTCGGGCTGAAATCATGTAGAGTGGCGAGGGTCTATTTCGGGATGCGTCTGGACAGCTTCATATCGCGGAGTCGAGTGATCGACATCAAGAGCACGGATTTGCGCGGCGCTCTGCGGGAGCTTTTGCAGGTGTGTTCCTTCCACGAAGAGGACGAGATCAACCGCCAGTCGCTGCTCGATGAGGTGCTGGAGCGCGAGAAAACCATGACCACCTACCTCGGTAACGGGGTGGCGCTGCCGCACCTGAGGGTGAAGATGAAGCGGCGCTACATGCTGGCGGTCGGGCGCTGTCCCAACGGCCTCAGCCACGATGGCAGCAACGAATACGGACAGGTGCGCCAGCTCTACCTGCTGATGGCCGCCGAGAATGCGCGGAGTTACCTTAACGTGCTGGCCTCGCTTGCCCGGGTGTTTCAGGATCGCTCGCTGATGGAGCGCCTCGAACAGATCGAGGACGTCAAGGAATTTGCCACCGAGCTGAAGCGCGTCTTTGCCGGTGACGCCGCCCAGCCCGATCAGCGCGCGGGCAAGTTCAACAAACTGATCCTGCGCGAGGCCGAAATGGTCGCACGCGGGGCGCGGTGCAGCGCGATTATGGTGTTTGGCGACACCTTTT
>CAYQTM010000052.1:2266-6166 GCA_964420355.1 uncultured Opitutales bacterium | reverse complement strand
GGGCGGGGTAGAAATCGGCATGTCTTTCAAGGGCTTCAAGACGATTCTGGTGACCCAAGGCGGGTCGGAGTCGACCGCCGACAAGAAAAATGTCGACGCAGTGCTGCCGGTGCGTTCCTTTTCGACCAACCGTTTGTCCCAGCTGCGCAGCGCCGTGCTCATTGCGCTGACCCGCAATATGATCTCGGCCAACGCCCGCGTGTGCTGCGTTGGCGGCATCCCGCAGAGCAATCAGTTCGACAGCATCGTGGTGGTCGACATCGAGCGCGAGTTCAAAAACCTCCTGATGATGGAGGCCGATGTGCTGCCGGGCGGCGTGCGTCCGGAGGTGATCGAGCGGGTCATCGCCATCGCGACCGAGCTGGCGATTGAGGGACGGGAGGGCAAGCCGGTGGGCTGTCTGTTTGTGGTCGGCGACACCAACAATGTTAAGGGATTCTCCAAGCCACTGGTGCTCAATCCTTTCCACGGCTACAAAGGCGAAGACCGTAACATCCTCAACCCCTTCATGGACGAGACGGTCAAGGAATTCTCCTCCATCGACGGTGCCTTCCTTATTCAGGGCAACGGCGTGCTGGAGTCTGCGGGCAGCCTCATCCACGCACCCGACTACAAGCACAGCCTGCCTAGCGGACTCGGCTCGCGCCACGCGGCCGCCGCCGCCATTACCTTCGCCAGTGACTGTCTGGCCGTGGTCGTCTCCTCCAGCACCGGCCAGGTCACCCTCTTCCGCCGAGGCGAGATGATCTCCCTTATCGAAAAAGCGCTAGGGCGCAGCTTTTAGCACTTATCCGCAAATAGCCAACGAAGGCTGGTGCGAGCCGCAATGGGAGCGAAGAACTACCGGAGCCATTTCCTGCCGAATGCCTGACCTGAGCCAGTCTACTCCACTTCGCTCTGCGAGCTACGAGGGAGCACCCTTGGCTCATTTTCGGACTCACGCCAAATGTATGCGGCTACGAAATGAGAAAAGATTAGCTTGCCACCGGTAGCTCCAGTGGAGCGAGGGGTGGGATCGTTCCATAGGCTTGCAACTCCAGTAACGAGTTTCGGTATTCTGGAAGACCAAAGGCGGAAGAGCGATAAATAGAAGACCGGTTGTTAGAAAGCGATAAGCCGGATTCTGTCCCTCTTGCGAGTGGGCGTCCATTTATCTGAACCGCTTTTGGCGGAACCTCCCCGAGGGGAGTGCGACATACCCGGAACTTGGACGGGCCGCCCGATTCCCTATTTTGCCTTGCACCGCGCTGGGTTTACCGTGCCTCGGAAGTTGCCTTCCGAGCGGTGGGCTCTTACCCCACCCTTTCACCCTTACCCGCCGAAGCGGGCGGTTTACTTTCTGTTGCACTGGCCGTCAATGCGGGATATTGCCCGCATCGCCCCCGTTTTCACGAGGAGCGCTGCCCTGTGGTGTCCGGACTTTCCTCGATATGACAAATGCCATACCGCGGACGCCTGCTTTCCAACAACCGGCACCTTGATTAAGCCATCCGACCGAGCCGGAAGCAAGCGAATTATAGCTGTGCGCCGTTGCTTTCGATGACCTTGCGATACCAGCTCGCGGAGTCTTTGGGTGTGCGCTTGAGGGTGTGGTTGTTGATGTGGACGAGTCCAAAGCGCTCGTGATAGCCGCTGCTCCACTCGAAATTATCGAAGATCGACCAGTAGAAGTAGGATTTGACCGGCACGCCGTCGCGAATCGCCCAGCGCAGGGCGTGGAGGTAGCGGCGGACGAAGTCGATGCGGGCGGGATCGTGGACGCTGCCGTCGATCGAGTCCGGCCAGTCGTGCCCCGACATGCCGTTCTCGGTAACGTAGATGGGCATCTGGTAGCGCTCGTAGAGGAACTTTGGCCCCCAGTAGAGCGCCTCGGGGGTGACGGGCCACTTGAAGAGGGTCAGCGGAAAGCCGGGTTCGCGCTGCACGGCCTCGGGCTGGCCATCGGCACCCATTTTGAAGATTTTGCCGTGGTAGATGTTGGCACCGTAGAAGTCGATCGGCTCGCTGATGATGGCGCGGTCGGCCTCGGACATCTCGGGGAGATCTTTGCCGAGCACGCGGCGGGCGTCCTCTGGGTAGTCGCCGAAGATGACGGGGTCGGCCCAGAAGGTGTTATTCCAGAGGATGGTGTTGTCCCAGGGGTTGGGCAGCAGGGGCTTCTCGGGGTAGCTGAGGGTGGCGCGGCGGGCGGCCTCAATGTCCTCGGGGGACTCGCTGGCGGGCACACCGATGGCACCGACGGATGCCCAGCCGATTTTGGCGGGTTTGCCATGCTCGCGGATGACCTGCACGGCGCGTCCATGCGCGAGCAGGACGTTGTGCGCCACCCGCAGCAGCTCGCGGCGCTCCATCTTGAGCCCGGGCGGGTGTTGCCCCATCTCGTGACCCAGGCCGACGAACACCTGCGGCTCGTTGAGGGTCAGCCAGTTGGTCACGCGGTCGCCCAGCCGCTTGACAATGGCTTCCGTGTAGTGGGCGAACCACTCGGGACTCTGCGGGTTCTGCCAGCCGCCACGGCGAAAGAGCGTGATGGGGTAGTCCCAATGAAACAGCGTCGCCCAGGGCTGAATCCCCGCTTCAAGCAGCTTGTCGACCAGCCGATCGTAAAAGCCCAACCCAGCCTCGCTGACCGTCTCGCCGTCAGGCATCACCCGCACCCAGGAGATCGAAAAGCGGTAGGCCTGCAAGCCCACCTCGCCCATGATGGCGACATCCGACTCCATCTGCTCCACATGCCCCGCACCGCGCGAGGCATTGTCGCCCTGAATCGAATTGAACGGGTCGCGGTAAACCATGTCGCAGACCGACTCGCCGATGCCGGTGTTGCCGTGGCCTTCAATCTGGTAGGAAGAGGCCGCCGCACCCCAGAGGAAGCCCTCAGGAAAAGGCTCGTGCTCGGTGGGCAGCGTGTCAAAGACGAGGTCAGGTGTGAATCTGGGGCGTTCCATGAAAATGTAGAAGGTGGGTGTCGGCGCGGAGTAAATATGCTTGGTTCGAGGACTGGCATAATGTTAGAGAAGGGGCTTGTCGATTCATCTAAAAGACTTGGTGCCCGATTTTCTCGAACCTGCGGTGGTCGAGGCCTCTGAGGTGTGGGGTGAAGCGCTGACATGGGAGCCGGGGCAGCGGATTGCCGTGCGCGGGCCATCGGGGCGCGGCAAGTCTTCGCTGATCCGTATTCTGAGCGGACGCGAGGCACGTTACAGCGGCAACCTGAGCATCGGCGGGCATGCGGTCTTGCCGGGACAGGTCAAACCCTGGCCATTGCTGCGGCGCGAGGTGCTGTCGGCGGTGTTTCAGGACATGCATCTCTTTCCCGAGCTAACCGGCTGGGAGAACCTCGGTGCCCTGCCCTCTCGTGCGCCGGGGCTGGACGACGCCCGCCTGCGAGACTGGGCGGAGCGGTTGGACATCGTCGAGCTGCTCGAGCGCCCGGCTGCCGAGGGTTCGCAAGGGCAGCGCCAGCGCCTCGCCATCCTGCGCGGCCTCGCCGCACCCTGCCAGTGGCTGCTGCTCGACGAGCCTTTCAGCCACTTGGACAAGACCTCGACCGAACGAGCGCAATCGCTCATCACCGAGCAGCAATCCGAGCGCGGCTTCGGCTGCATCCTCACCTTCCTCGACGACCCGCCACCCTTCGAGGTCGACCCTGTCTTTTCCATTTAACTTACGGCCGGCTCTAATGACGCTTCCTTGTTAACGCCAGCGACCCCACCGAGGTTTACCTTTATGCCTTTTCGAGCGCGCTGAGCCAGGTCTCCGCCATCAAACCGTAACCGGCATGGGTGGGATGAACCCCATCGTGCGCCCAGAAGGCCGCAGGGCGAGTCTGCATCGCTTTTGAAAAGGCGCTCTGGAAGGGCACTAAAATGGCGGCGAACTCCTCGGCCAGTCGTCGCA
>CAYQTM010000052.1:0-2166 GCA_964420355.1 uncultured Opitutales bacterium | reverse complement strand
AAGGCGCTCTGGAAGGGCACTAAAATGGCGGCGAACTCCTCGGCCAGTCGTCGCACAACTGCCAGCTTGGGGTCGAGGTCTTCAAACCACGCCTGCTGCGCGGTGTTGACCGGCGCGAGGAATGGCTCGCAGAGAATCAGCCGAGAACCCCGCTCGTGCAGCGGCTCCAGCAGGCTGCGATAGTGCTGTTCGTAGTCCTCGGCCGAAGTCGGGTCTTCGCTATCGTAGCGGCGCCAGACATCGTTGATGCCCACGAGGATCGAAACCCAGTCCGGCGCGAGGTCGAGGCAGTCGCTCTGCCAGCGCGCCACCAAATCCTTCGCTCGGTGACCTGAAATCCCCCGATTCAAAAAGCTCAGCCCCAGCTCGGGTAACCGGGCATCCAGCAGGCTGGCGATGATGAACACATAGCCGTGCCCCAGCCGAAAGCGCAGCTCGGCACCCGCCTCGCGCGAGCGCTGGGCATCCGTCACAGAATCGCCCTGAAACAGGAGTCGCTGTCCGGCAGAGAAAGGCAGTGGCATGCCGCAATAAATGCCGCCCGCCCACGCGCATAGCAAGTCTCATCTCCCAACGCTCCTACGGCGTTTACAACTTTTTACATACGGCCTATACCGTAGTGGGGCCTTGCGCCCATTATTTGTAAAAAAGCCGCTAAGGTGTGCCAAGGGGGTCGATTACGCCTTTAAATGTCGACAGCGCTGCGTATGAATGGAGTTAGCAGAGAAGCTTTTTCTCCGCTAACACCCACACTCACCTTCATCTCCCTTCCCTATGAAACTCAAGACTTTGATTGGCTTGGCGACCTCGGCTGGCCTGCTCTGGCTGGGTTATCAATACGTTTCTACTCAATCTCAGGCCGACGTGCTGGCTTACAAAGCCTACTCGAAAGCCCTGAGCGAGAACGACCAGTCCCGACTGCGCCGCCTCTCCCCGGAATACTACGCTGCCACCGAACAGGCGCAGCATGGGCTCCTCCAGCGGCTTAACGGCGATGTGCGCCTGCGCTTCCATTGGGTGCTCGATCGTCGTGTCTCGCCCGATGGCAAGCGGGTGCAGTTGCGCGTGAAGGAATTCATGCGGATGGATCCCCGAAATGTAGAACCGAGCCTTTTTGGCCGCGAGGGTGCCAGCACTATACACAGCGCAGTGCTCGTGCGCCACGGCGACCAATGGCAGATCGCCCGCTTCTCGGGTCGCTCCACCAACCTCATGGCCTCACTCCCTGCCCTCGAAGACACCTCCCGTAATTAGGGCTTTGCACTCAAAAACGGATGGGGCTCTGGCTTGACCTCGCCTTGCCTTTCGAGGATGATCGAAGCATGTCGATGCCGCAACAGGCCAAGGCGAGTGGGACGGTCGAGGATTATTACGGAATCCCCGAGGGCTGGCCGCGCACCGAGCTGATCGACGGCGAATTCATCATGCCTCCCGCGCCGTCGCTCCGTCACCAGCGCATTTGTCGCGAGCTGAAATTTCTCATCCACAGTTACCTGAAGCAAAATCCGATTGGCGAGATTTTCTTTGCGCCCTGCGACGTGATTCTGAGCCAGTTCAGCGTATTGCAGCCGGATCTGGTCTTTTTGCTGAAAGAGCACGCCGATATTCTTACGGCGAAAGCGGTCGAAGGCGCGCCCGATCTGGTGGTCGAAATTCTCTCGGAGTCGACCGGCCACCTCGATCGCGGTGCCAAGATGCAAGTCTATGTCGCCGCCGGGGTGCGCGAATACTGGATCATCGACCCGGAGCAGGATACGGTCGAAGTTTTCCACCCGCGCGAGCACGGAACTCAGCCCACCCGGACGCTACAATTGGGCGACACTTTGGAAACCCCGCTGCTGCCCGATTTGAAGCTGCCCCTCAAGGACTTTCTGGCGCGTTAGCCCATCCTTACGTTGCACTGGGGTCGGCGGGGCGTCAAGATGCGCGGCATGTTCAAGAGCATTCAGCCCTGCCTCTTCTCCTTTGATGTCGAATGGGTGCCCGACCCGCTCGCCGGTGAGCTGCTCTTCGGGATCGAACCCAATCCGCCGCACAGCTACCACGCCGCCATGCTCGCCCTCTGGAAGGATGCCGGCGGCAACGAGGAGCGCCCGCGCCCCTACCTGCGCACCATGCTCTGCCGCGTGGTCTCCATCGCCGGCATCTTCCGCGGCGAACTCGACA
>CAYQTM010000051.1:0-8470 GCA_964420355.1 uncultured Opitutales bacterium | reverse complement strand
GTCGACCAGTGAGGGCGGGTCGAGAATCAGGGCGATGGTGCCGTCGCCGAGGATGGCGCCGCCGGCGATCCCCTGGATGCCTTGCATGAGGCTGCCGAGGCTCTTGATGACGACTTCCTGCTTATTGACCATCTCGTCGACCAGCAGCGCAATCGGGCGTCCGAGGGTCTCGATGATGACCATGATCCCCTGCGTCAGATCGGTCTCCGCCCCCTCGATACCGAAGCGCTGATAGAGGCGCACGATCGGCAGGGTGGCACCACGCAGATCGAGAATCTCCGCCTTGCCTTTGATGCGCGCGATCTGCTGGGGCTCGGCCTTGAGCGCCATCTTGACCGAAGTGGTGGGCAGGATGAACTTGTCCTCGCCCACGCGCACGATCAGCCCGTCGATGATCGCCATCGTGAGCGGCAGCTTGATCTTGAAAACGCTGCCCTTGCCGACCTTGGACTCCACCTCGACCGAGCCGCGCAGGCTCTCGATATTCTTGCGCACCACGTCCATGCCGACCCCGCGACCCGAGATGTCGGTGACTTGCTCGGCAGTGGAAAAGCCGGGGGCGAAGATGAGGTGGATGATCTCCTTTTCCGAAAGCTCCTGATCGGGGGCGACGATGCCGCGCTCGCGTGCCTTGGCCAGCACCTTGTCGGGGCGGATGCCGCGCCCGTCGTCGCTCAGCTCGATTACGATATTACTGCCGAGGTGGTAGGCGCTCAGCTTGACCTGCCCAACTTCGGGCTTGCCGCTCTTGGCGCGCTCTTCGGTGGTTTCCAGGCCGTGGTCGACCGCGTTGCGGATCATGTGGACGAGGGGGTCGCCGATGTTTTCGACCACGTTGCGATCCAGCTCGGTGTCCTCGCCGTTGGTGCTGAATTGTATCTTCTTGCCGATCTTGGCGGAGAGGTCGCGCACCATGCGCCCCATCTTCTGGAAGGTGGGCTTGATCGGCACCATGCGCAGCGCCATCGAGGTGTGCTGCAAGTCCTTGGTGATGCGCTGGAGTTGCCCCATGTTGCGCTGAAAATGCACGTCGTCGCCCGTAACGCGCTGGCGGGCACTCTCGGCCAACTGGCTCTGCACGATGACCAGCTCGCCCACCATATCCATGAGGTTGTCGAGCTTGATCGTGTTGACCCTGATCGACTGATCCTCCCGCGAGAGCGCGCGCTTGGCGGCGGCGGGGGGTGCCGTGTCCTTCTTCTCGGGCTTGGGAGCCTCGGAAGCGGCTTGGACGGCGGATTTTTCGTTGAAATCGAGATCGGAGAGATCATCTTTGGGCGCTTCGACAGCAGCAGGTGTGGGCGCAGCGGCGGGCACCGCGATCTCTTCCCCGCGCAGGGCGGCCTCGGAGGCGCGGCGCACTTCTATAATGATATGCGCCACCGGCACCACGGTGTCCGGCAGGATGCCATCGGAGAGGCAGTTGGTGATCTGCTGGATTTGCGCGTCGAGGGCGTCGCGGCTCTTGAGAATGGCCGTGATGAGCGAGCTGTTGAGTTGCAGCTTGCCGGTGCGGGCGAGGTCGAGAGAGCTCTCCACCTCGTGCGCCAGACTCTGGATCGGCAGCAGGTTGAGGAAGCCCGACACGCCCTTGATCGTGTGGAAAGAGCGGAAAAGCTGCGCGAGGCCATCGGCGTCGTCGGGGTTCTGCTCCATGCTGAGGAGGGAGGCCTCGATCTGCTCCAAGTGGTCGAGCGCCTCGGTGTGGAATTCGCTCAGCAGCTCGCGGTCGCCATCGGGGTTGATCTCCAGCAGCACGTCGACCTTGGCCGACAACTCTTTCAGCTCGGCACCGTCGTCCGGCTCGGCGGCGGGCGCGGCGGCTTGGGTCGCGGGCGCGGCATCTGTCTGCAAGGCCTCGAAAGCCGAGGGTGCCTGCCCCGAACGCCGCCCGCTCAGGGCGGTGTGCGCCCAGGTGGTGAAGCTGCCGACGTAGTCGAGCGTCGCCTCGTCAAAAGGCTGCGCCTCGTCGAGTCTGGCATCGAGCGCCGCGCGCACGTTCTTCAGACTCTCGACAAATATCGGGTCGCGCTCCTCCAGCGCCTCCAGCGTGTCGTTGACAATCGAGTAAATCGGGATCATCGCCTCATCGCTGCCCACCATCGCGTGCACCAGCTCGGAAGCGATCTTGCTCACCCCTTCCTCGAAGAGCGTATCGGGGTCGGCAGATCCTTCACCTTCATCACTGGTTCCTGACTCCGGCGCGGCGTTCTCCATCCCCTCATCGTCGACCTTGTGGGTCACGCCCATTCCGAGGATATCGGAGGGGGTCATGTGCAGGGGGCGGTGCTCGCCAAAGGGGCTTTCAGCCTCGTCTTTGGCGGGTTCGGGCACGGGCAGCTCGATGTCAAGCTTCAGCTTGGGCAGCTTTTTACCGCCCTCGATCGCCTTGAGCGCCTTGGGCAGCCACTTGCCGTATGCCTGCACCGCCTTTGCGGCGGCCTCATCAAAGGGTTGCACCGCGTCGATACGCTCGCCGAGCAGCACGCGCATCCCTTGAGAGGTTGCGCACAGCTCCTCGTGCTCGGTCACTTCATCCGCCAGATCTCCCAGTAGGGAATAGAGCGGCAAGAGCGCCTCATCGCTGCCGGACTCGACCCGCTCGGCCTCACTTCCGATCTGACTGGCGAGTTTTTGTATTTGAGGGGAAGCCGTTGGAGAAAACATAGCTCAAAGTGTTAAATGCGCACGCGCAAGGAGTGTCCGTCCTTTAAGGTCGGCTTGCCGCGCTCAGGTATGAAGAAAATACCGTAAAAAACTCGGCGGCAGGGGCGCGCAGGCGGGTGGTTTCAGCTATTCGCAGCGTGTTATTTAATCCGGCATGCAAATACTTTACTCACGGACGCTTATTTACTGAGAAAATTGGTAACTTTTGTAAAGTATTTGAATGCCGGATTAAATATGCGAGAAACGCAGCTTATAAATGTAGCGCTCGGGATACAGCCGCATCGCGGCGACAGATTTTAGCCGTGGGCGTAAGCCCACGGAATCGGTAGTTTTTGTTATAAAGCCGCATCGCGGCGACATAAGGTTTGTTGAGTCTTCGACAAGACAAGCCCCCTAAGTGCATAATCTACCACCGCTATGTGGCTATATTTGAGGGGCGACCGGTCACCGTGGACTCACTTCACGGCTAAAACATAACGCCGCTACGCGGCTTGCACAAGACCGAGCGCAAGCTATGCCGGGTGCATATTAGAGACCTACTTGCTTGGTATAGTACTAGTAAACGATCTTGATGTTCCGGCGCAGGAAGGTCGGGACGTCGAGATCTTCGCCGTCGTAGAGATTGCGCTCGGTCTGGTCGAAGATGCCGCGCTGGGCTTCCTCTTGGAAGAAGGAAAATTCTTCCTGCGGGTCGTCGGGGCTGCGCTGGTCGCCGGGCAGCTTGGACTCGTGCACCGGCAATGGGTGGCCGGTGTTGCCGCGCGGGGCGGCGGTGGCGGGCTTGGCCTCGCGGGCGAGCGGGCTGGCGGCACAGGGCTGCTGCACCTCCTCGCGCGGACGCTGGGCGGGCATCGGACGGGTGGGCAGCGCGTAGCCACGACGCGAGATGTCGGTGGTGCCGATCACGCAGATTTCGAGCGTATCCTGTCGCCCCTCGTCGATCACCGCGCCGAGCGTGAGGCTCTTCTTTCCACCAAATTCGTCATTGAGCCGCCGAATAATCTCGTGCACCTGCTGCATCTTGAGATCGGTGCCGCCGATGATGTTGACGATCAGGTTATCCGCGCGGCGCGCCACATGCGGCTGATGGACGAGCGGGCACATCCGCACCGCCTCGATCGCCTGCGCCACCCGGTTCTCGCCCTCCCCCGAGCCGATGGCAAAGAGCGTCTTGCCGCCACGGTCGGTAAAGGCGCGGCGCAGGGCGGTGATATCCTGATTGATCAGGCCGGTCTTGCGCAGCATCGCGCAGATGGCGGCCACCCCGCTGCTGATCCAGCCGTCGGCCAGCCCAAAGGCTTCGAGCACCTGCATCTCGTCGCTGGCCTGCTGCAACAGCTGGTCGTTGGGCAGGCAGATGACGGCATCGGCGTTTTTGCGCAGCTCGACCAACGCATCGTCGGCGATCTTCAACCGCCGCTCGCCCTCCCAGGAAAACGGCAGCGTTGCAAAGGCGATCACCAGCGCGCCGCTCCGCTGCGAGGCCACATCGGCCAGCACCGGCGCACAGCCCGAGCCCGTCCCGCGCCCTAGCCCGGCGAGCAGAAAAACCAGATCAAAGCCATCGGTCATCCGCGCCATCGCATCCGCCGAGGCCAGCGCAGCCTCGCGCCCGATCTCGGGATCGCCCGCCGAAAGCCCGTTGGTAATCCCGCGCCCGATCAGCAGCTTTTCCGAAACCGGGCTGGCATTGAGCGCCTGACTGTCGGTATTGACCACCGCCAGATCGAGCATCCCGAGGTCGTCCAGCTTCAGGCGGTCGACCGCATTACTGCCGGCACCACCGACGCCGATGATCTTGATCCGCGTCTCCTCATCTTGAGAAACGGCAGGGGTCGATTGGGATGCCACAGATTCCGGCATGAGACGAAGAGTGTCAGCTCTTTACCGTTCGATGTCACAAACGACAGCCTCGCTTGTCAAGCTCATAGCGGAAAACGCGCTCGGTGGCGCTGGCACTGAAGCACCGGGTTTGTTACGAAATCGCGACCCGCAATCCGTCCGGGTGCCTGCAAGCGGGTGCAGTCAGGGAGCCTGAAGCCCGTTTTAGTCGCAATGACAGGCACCCTCTCCGCTGTTGCGAGGAGGCAATCCTGCTGATAATTCCTGAAGCAGCTGAACCGCAGTTATTTGTGATGCGGATCGTATTCGCCTTCATTGAAAATACGGTGGATCACGTCCTCACCCCATTTGGAATGGGTGATGTCGCAGGTGAAGAGAAGCTTCACTTCCCGCACGAACCAGTGCAGGAGTGAACGGAAGATGTCTGGAGTTTTCTGTAACATAGATGTAACAATACTGTAACATTCGTCACTTGCAAACTAAATTTAGCAAATTTGACCCAATTTATTAAATTTTGTGTGCCGCCGCAGAATGGCAGAAAGCCAGTCATAGAGGCGCAGAAGTGTCCTTCACGCAGGTTCTCGGCCAAAAGCAGCGCCAATACTAAAATTCAGCGCAGCTTATCGCGAGCGTGGAAAGCGCGGCATAGGTGGGCCGCATAGTGGGCGCAAAGCCTGTCTCAGCGAGCGCGGTTCTGTGGGCTTACGCCCAGATTTGCACAATCACGGCTAAGAAAAATCAGGTTGAAGTGATTTTTCGGGTTGATAGGTGAGCGGTTTGTCGCATTATCGGGTTTGTTGTGACCTTTCACTCTTGCCGGGCTTGGGCTTTGGCGGGGTTCTGGTTGCTGCAAAACCCGCTTCACGGGCGGTGCGCCATCGCTAAGGGCGCGCTGACGTAACGTATTTTCGCGTAGATCATTTGCATTGTTATGCCTGAGGGTAAAGCGCTTCGCTACCACGAGACCGGCGATCCTGTCGCCGTGCTACAGCTTGAAACCGTTTCGACGGACGACCCCGGTGCCGGTCAGGTGCTCTTGCGGGTGCGCACGGCGTCGATCAATCCATCGGACATGGGTATGATCGGCGGCAGCTACGGGCGCTTGAAGGAGCTGCCGGCAGTGGCCGGTCGCGAGGGCGTGGCCGAGGTGGTGGCGCTGGGCGCGGGCGTGAGCGGGGTCGCGGTGGGCGATCTGGTGCGGGTGCCGCCGGATGGGGGTGCCTGGCAGGAGTATGTGCTGGCCGAGGCCGAGGGATTGTTGAAAGTGCCGGCAGGGACAGACTTGGAGCAGGCGGCGCTGAGTTTTATCAATCCGCCGACGGCCTGGCTGTTTTTGGAGGCGTTCGTGGATTTGAAGCCGGGGGACTGGGTGATCCAGAATGCGGCGAATTCGGCGGTGGGGATCGCGGTGATCCAGCTCTGCAAGTCTCGGGGCATCAAGACGCTGAATGTGGTGCGGCGCGCGGAGCTGATCGAGCCGTTGACGGAACTCGGCGCGGATGTGGTGGTCACGGAAGATAAGCCCTACTTTAAGCAGGTGGAGGAGCTGTGCGGAGGGGCGCGCCCGGTGCTGGGACTGAACTCGGTGGGCGGCGAGAGCGTGAGCAGCATGATTAAGGCAATGGGCAACGGCGGGACAGTGGTGACGATCGGCGGAATGACCACAGAGCCGGTGAAGTTCCCCACGCGCTTTCTAATCTTTAATGACGTGCGTCTGGTCGGCCTGTGGTTTGATCGCTGGCTGAAAACGCACAATCAGGCCGAAACCGAAGCTCTTTATGCCAAAATTTTCGAGGCAATCAACCAAGGCATTCTTAAACTCCCCATCGAAGCGCGCTACGCCCTCGCCGACTACAAAAAAGCCATCGAACACAACAAACAACCGCGCCTCGGCAAAATCGTCTTTAGCGTAGGTTAGCCGAATTATCTCACGCAGAGAATCGGAGAGGCGGAGAAAAGGCAGAATTCAAAATTTGAGTGAAGATCTTTCGGTGGTATTGGATTCCGCTGATTTCTTCCTTTTTCCTTTTTACTTTTTACTTGGAAGTGGGTTTTCCGAAGCCACAGTCTTTTGATTATGTAGAGGAGGGAGGTGCGCCCTTGCGATTGCTGGTGCACTTGCCGCCGAATCTGGAGGTGGCTGCACCGAAGGATTCGATTGCGACGCGGCTGGAGGCGGCTTCGGGGTCGGAGCTGTTTCCGTTGGAGCAGGTGAAGCAGAAGGGGGCTTTTTCGCCCAATGAGCGGCAGGCGGCGGCTTTTGCGATGGTGGAGACCTGGTGTGGCGGGAGTCTTTACAGCATGTTGCACCTGGACCGGCAGAAGCTGCGGGTGTTGCTGACGATTTTGGAGGGCGGGCCCAGCGTGTATTGGGCGAATCAGCAGGATGCGCCGATCGTCTGGGACGGGGCGGAGTTGCCGGGCGTTTCTGAGCATCTCGACGACATGCCCGCGCCGGAGGCGCGACCCGTGGGGGGGGCGGAAGGCGTGCCGGGAGCCTCGGGCGAGGGTGTGCCGGTTGCTGGCCAGACATCTAACAACGGCCAGAACGCGCCCGCACAGCCGGACGAACCTAACGGCGGCAGCAATGGAAAGCGCGGCAAGAAAGCCCCCAGGCTGCCACCGCGCCCTTACCTGGTTGTCGATGGCTCGACGCAGTTCGTCTCGGTGCAACTGCCCTCGCGGGATGACCCGGAGTTTCCGGCGCTGCTGGAAATGGTGAAGGCGGAGGGCTTTGCCAACGAGCCCTCGAATGGGCGCTGGTGGCTGCGCGACCGGCACAAAACGCTGAACTTCCTCGCGCGCTACAAGCGGCGGCTGGAGGACGACTGGCGGGCGACCTTTACCGAGAATTTTGAAGAAAAGACGCGCCGCGTCCACTACGCCGACTTCAAAGTCGACGCGCGGCAGGCGCATGACGGCGAGTTCGTGATCGACGTAAAGGTCGACGGCCCAGGGGTTTCCGACAGCGCGCTGATGCAGTCGCTGGCGGTCGGGCGCGAGTATATCGACGGCAACAAGGGGCGCATCGTGCTGATCGAGCCGGAGCGCCTCAAAAAGCTGGACGAGCTGCAAAAGAGCCTCAGCGGCAAGGTCGACCGCCACTTTTCGCCGCACTTCACCCAAAAGCTGCGGGCGGGTGCCCTCGCCGACGCCGAAAAGCAGGTGCGCGAGCTGCTCCCCGGCTGGCAGTCGCCGGACGCCTGGCGCAAGCGCAACGCGGCGCTCCGGCGGGTCGACAAGCTCAAACTGCCCTTCATCACCAAGGAGCTCTTCAAGACGCTGCGCAACTACCAGCGCATCGGGGTGGCCTGGTTTTGGCACCTTTTCCACCACGGGCTGGGCGGGATACTGGCCGACGAGATGGGTCTGGGCAAGACCGTGCAGACCATCGCCCTGCTCGACGCCCTGCGCCGCGCCCGCGGGCCGCACATGAGCGCCCTGATCGTCTGCCCGGCCAGCCTCGTCGAGAACTGGCGACGCGAGGTCAGCCGTTTTGGCCCCAACCTGCGCGTGCTGGCGCACTACGGCAGCGAGCGCCCCGACGACCCCGAGGTGTGGGATCAATACGACGTGATTCTGACCTCCTACACGACGCTCAACCTCGACAGCGAGCTGTTCCAGAGTCGCTCGTGGACGCTGGTGGTCGGCGACGAGGCGCAAAATATCAAAAACGCCAACAGCCAGTCCTCGCAGTCGATGCGCGCCCTGCGCTCCGAGGGGCGCTTCCTGCTGACCGGCACGCCGATCGAGAACTCGGTCGACGACCTGCGCGCTCTCTTCAAATTTCTCATGCCAGGCTATCTGGCGCAGATGCCCAGCGGCCTGCGCGGCGAGGATCGCATGTGGTATGACAACCGCCACCGCGAGCAGGCCGCGCCCTACATCCTGCGGCGCACCAAGCGCGATGTCGCGCCCGAGCTACCCGAGCGGATCGAGCAGACGCTCTACTGCCACTTTG
>CAYQTM010000050.1:0-8479 GCA_964420355.1 uncultured Opitutales bacterium | reverse complement strand
CCGCACCGAGTACGCCGTTGGCCTGAAAGTCGCCAAAGCGGGGATCCGCCGAGCGCAACTCCGGCGCAAAGTCCGCGCCGAGCGCCTCGACGCCTGCCGCCGCCTTCCGAAAAGCCACATCCAACTGGGTCAATAGGTCAAAAGCCACTGCCATGCGCCAGTCTTAGCACCCGCCGCCTCACCTGACTAGCTTAAAGCGCGGCGGTTTAGCATTGACGCATGGAGCCGATTTGGCGATGCCTTCAGCATGAAGCCTATTGCGATTATTCCGGCTCGGGGAGGATCGAGGGGGATCCCCGGCAAAAACCTGCGTCCCGTGGCCGGGGTGCCGCTGCTGGCGCGGACGATCCGGGCGGCGCGGGCGGCCGAGGGCGTCGGCGAGGTGTATGTGAGCACCGATGCGGCGGAGATCGCTGGGCTGGCGCAGCATGAGGGCGCGCGGGTGATCGAGCGTCCGGCTGAGCTGAGCGATGACAAGGCGTCGAGCGAGAGCGGGCTGCTGCACGCGCTGGAGCAGATCGAGGCCGAGGGCGGGCTGAGCGCGCGCTTTGTGTTCTTGCAATGCACCTCGCCGCTTCTGCAGGCGGAGGACATCGACGGGTCGCTGGCGCACTTCGAGGCCGAGAGCGCCGACAGCCTTTTCTCGGGGGCGCGTTTTTTTCACTTTGTGTGGCAGGCCGATCCGCACGGAGGCATGATTGGGGTCAATCACGACAAGACTAGCCGCCCGCGTCGGCAGGATCGCGAGGCGCAATGGGTGGAAAACGGGGCGCTTTATGTGCTGGATACGGCGGGCTTTCGCAAGGCGCAGCACCGGTTTTTTGGCAAGACGGCCTGCTATGCGATGCCGCCTGAGCGCGCGCTCGAGATCGACGAGCCGCTCGACCTGCTGCTGGCCGAAACCGCTGCCCGCGCTGCCGATACCCGGGCACGCCTCGACCTCCTGCCCGAGCGCCCGCGAGCCCTGATTATGGACTTCGACGGGGTCTTTACGGACAACCGCGTGCTGGTGTCCGAGAGCGGCGAAGAGGCGGTCACCTGTAGTCGCGGCGACGGCATGGGGCTGGACATCCTGCGCAAATTCACCGACCTGCGCCTCTGTGTCATCTCGAAGGAGAAAAACAAGGTGGTCAAGGCGCGCTGCGACAAGCTGCAGCTCGAATGCGCTCACGGGATCGAGGACAAGCTCACCCTGCTGCGCGCCTGGCTCGACGAGCGCGGACTCGACCCCGCCGACTGCGTTTACCTCGGCAACGACCTCAACGACATCGCGCCCCTCAGCTATGTCGGCTGCGGCGCAGTGGTGGCCGACGCCCTCAGTCAGCCACGCGCCCACGCCCAACTCGTCCTCACCCATCCCGGCGGCCACGGTGCCATCCGCGAACTCTGCGAACTCCTCCTCGAGCGCCTCGACATCAACCCCGAAGGCACCCTGCCCGGCAGCCTGCCGTGGACGGCGCAGCAATGAATAACAGGAAATTTGTTAGGGGCACTTTACCTCGATAGCTTTTGATGGATATTCAGTTGCCCAGTAACGGTCAAATATTTTTGAACCTGAGCTATTCGGCTTTTTTTTCAGAGCGGCGAAGACGTTAAAATAGGTTGACGGGGCGGTGAGGAACGTCACTGTATTGGCCTTGGACTGCTTGGGAGCGGGACTCAGCTATGCAAGAGGATTTGGATCAGGTGTTGGTGACAGAGGCGCAGATCGAGCGTCGGATTGCGGAGCTGGGCGCGGAGATCAATGAGGCTTATGGGCCGCATGATGAGGTCGCCGTGATTGCGGTGGTCAATGGGGCGGTCATCTTTGTGGCGGACTTGATCCGTCAGTTGCACATCAATTTGCAACTCGATTGCATCCGCGTGTCGAGCTATCAGGACGATACCGAGCCGGTGTCGCTGCCGGAGATTCACGACCGCATTCGGCTCGACCTGCGCGGCCTGCGCGTGCTCATTATCGACGACATCCTCGACACCGGCCAGACGCTCAGCATGGTGGTGTAGGAGATTCGCGAAATGGGTGCCAGATCGATCCGCACCTGCGTGCTGTTGGATAAGAAAGGCCGTCGGCGGGTGCCCTTCGAGGCGGATTTCGTGGGCTTTGAGATTCCTGACGAGTTTGTGGTCGGTTATGGGCTGGACTTCGCTGAGCGCTACCGCCACCTGCCCTGCATCGGCGTGCTCAAGCCCGAGCTGCAAAACCCTCCCGAGTGGCGTTGATGAGCGCGACTTCGCAGGCGTTGATCGCGGCGGCGCGGCGGCTCTCGGACGAGGTGGCGGCGCTGGCTTTTGCCGAGCCGGTGCACACGGTTTACAATCCGCTGGACTACGCCTGGGCACCGCATGAATGCTACCTGACGCGCTACGGCGCGACGCCCAAGCGAGTGCTGCTGATGGGGATGAATCCAGGACCCTGGGGGATGGCGCAGACGGGTGTGCCCTTTGGCGAGATTGCCGCCGTGCGCGACTGGATGGGGATCGAGGCACCGGTCGAGCGCCCCGCGCCCGAGCACCCCAAGCGCCCGATCGAGGGCTTTGCCTGCGAGCGTTCCGAGGTGAGCGGGCGGCGGCTCTGGGAGCTGTTTGCCGAGCGCTTCGAGAGTGCGGAAGCCTTTTTTGCGCAACACTTTGTGGCCAATTATTGCCCGCTGGTCTTCATGGAGGCCACCGGACGCAACCGCACGCCCGATGCTCTGCCCGCCGCCGAGGCGCGTCCGCTGATGGACGCCTGCGACCGCCACCTGCGGTCGGTGGTCGAGGCCTTGCAGCCCGAGTGGCTGGTTGGGGTGGGCGGCTTTGCGGAAAAGCGCCTCCAGCAGCTCTTCGGCAGCTCGCACCGCATCGGCAAAGTGCTCCACCCCAGTCCGGCCAGCCCGCACGCCAATCGCGGCTGGGCCGAGAAAGCCACCGAGCAGCTCCGCGCCCAGGGCATCTGGTCAGACTAAAGCGCAGGCATTATCCGCTTGCGCCCGGCGTTATTTTGCCCACCTTGGCAGACATGAGCCGATTACTTCTGGGGGTGAATGTCGATCATTGCGCGACGCTGCGGCAGGCGCGCTACCGCGAGTATCCGCGCAGTTGCGGGCAGATGGTAGAGCCGGATCCGCTGATGGCGGCGCTGCTGGCCGAGCGGGCGGGTGCCGATGGCATCACCATCCACCTGCGGGAGGATCGGCGGCACGTTCAGGAGAGCGATGTGCGGCGGGTGCGCGAGTCGATCCAGACGCGGGTGAATCTGGAGATGGCCTGCACCGACGAGATGCTGGCCTTCGCGCTCGACCTGCGCCCCGACTCGGTCTGCCTGGTGCCCGAGAGCCGCGAGGAGGTCACCACCGAGGGCGGGCTGGACGTGGCCGGCCAGCGCGAGCGGGTCGGCAAGATCTGCCGCGAATCGGCGGCGGCGGGCATCATGGTGAGCCTCTTTATCGACCACGAGGCGAGCCAGATCGAGGCCGCCAAAGAGCTGGGCGCGCCCTGGATCGAGCTGCACACCGGCGCCTACGCCAACGCTTTTTACGAGCCTGCCCAGCGCGAGGCCGAGCTGGAAAAACTGCGCGCCGGTGCCGAGCACGCCCACGCGCTCGGGCTGGTGGTCAACGCCGGGCACGGCCTCAACTACGTCAACACCGAGCCCATGCTGGAGGTCGTGCCGCACCTGCACGAGCTGAACATCGGCCACAGCATCTTCAGCCGCGCCATCTTTACCGGCCTCGAGGAGGCCGTGCGCGAGATGGGCAGCAAGCTGATCGCTTACGCCAAATGAGCGCGCCCGCGCCAGAGGCGTCTGGGCTGGAGGTGCCGGCGGCGGGTCTGCTGCTCGGGATGGGCGTCGACATCGTCGAAGTCGAGCGGATTCGCGGCGTGCACGAGCGCCAGGGCGAGCGCTTTCTCAACCGCGTATTCACCGAGGCCGAGCAAGCTTACTGCCTGCGGATGAAGAACCCCTACCCGCACTTGGCGGCGCGCTTTGCTGCCAAGGAAGCGATTTCCAAGGCCTTCACGACCGGCATCGGGCGCGAGTTCGGCTGGAAGAGCGCGGGCATTGTCCACGGCCAGCGCGGCCAGCCGCTGGTCGAGCTGGACGCTCAGGGGCAGGCGCTCCTCGCCCAGATCGGCGGCGAGTGGGTGGCGATCAGTCTCAGCCACACCGCCGTCAGCGCCGTCGCCACCGCCGCCATACTCAAGCGCCCTTTAAAATAGCTTTTTCGGAAATCGTTGTGCTGGAATTGCAAATTCCTCTATAAGAGACTCTCTAGGCTCTAGGCTGCCCGCTTGTGCTCTGTGATCGGGTCGGCCACTCGCACTTTCCTGCTGTTTCGTTGTTTCACCATGCTGCCGATTTTGCCGATATTGATTCCCTTGTTGACCGCCCTGATGCTGCTGGGCTGGCGACGTCCCTCACGGGCGCGACGCTGGGCGGCGGCGCTCTCGGCGGTAGTGCAGATGGCGGTGGCGATCTGGTGCGTCGCCGAGACCTATCATCGCGGGATGCAGGTGCTGCCGCTGGGCGAATGGCCGGCACCTTACGGGATTATCCTCAGCCTCGATCTGCTCGCGGCCATCATGCTGGCGCTCTCGACCATTACCGCGCTGGCCTCCATTCTCTACGGGTTTGCCGAGCTGTCGACCCGCACCGAGCACCCCCTGCGCCTGCCGCTGGTGCAGTTTCTGGTGGTGGGCATCAACCTCAGCTTCCTCACCGGCGACCTCTTCAACCTCTTCGTCGCCTTCGAGGTCATGCTGATCGCCAGCTATGCGCTGCTCACACTGGAGGCCGACGACTGGGACATCCGTCAGGCGCTGCCCTACATCACGATCAACCTCTTCGGCAGCGCCCTCTTTCTCGCCGCCTGTGGCCTCTGCTACTCGCTGATGGGCACGCTCAACTTCGCCGAAATCGCCGTCCGCGCGCCCGACATCTACGCCGAGCGACCCGGCATGGTCACCACGTTTGGGGTGCTGCTCATGCTGGTGTTCAGCATCAAGGCGGGCGTTTTTCCGCTCTATTTCTGGCTGCCCAACAGCTACCCCATCCTGCCGATTGCCCTCTCGGCGCTCTACTCGGGCATGCTGACCAAGGTCGGCGTTTACGTCCTGCTGCGCATCTTTGGCACGGTTCTGCCGCACGAGCTTTCGGGGCTGCACCTGCTGCTGGCCTGGCTGGCTGGCTTGACCATGGTGTTCGGCGTGATTGGAGCCGTCTCGCGCAACTTCAGCCGAGGCATTCTCAGCTTTCACATTCTTTCGCAGATCGGCTTCATGGTGCTGGCCATTGGCATCTTTCAGTCGCGCGAAGGCTCGGCGCTGCCCATGAACTACGCCATTGCCGCCGCCATCTTTTATATCATCCACCACATCATCGTGAAGAGCAGCCTCTTCATGATCGGCGGCACCGCAGGCTTCCTCAACGGCAGCGACGACCTCAAGCGCTCGGCCAACCTCTGGGCGGCGGTGCCCATCCTCGGCGTGCTCTTCCTCTTTCAAGCACTCTCGCTCGCCGGAATGCCCCCTCTCAGTGGTTTCTGGGGCAAGTATATGATTATCGTGGCGGGCATCGACAAGGGACTCTTCGCCCTCGTTGCCCTCTCCATCGTCGCCAGCATCCTCACCCTCTTTTCGATGCTGAAAATCTGGCTCGGCGCCTTCTGGAAGAAAGACGACACCATTCCCGTGCGCCTCGAAGACGGTCGCTGGAAGTGGATGACTGCCATCGCCGGCATGATGACCGCCCTCTCCATCTGCATCGGCCTCGGTGCCCAATTCTTCCTCAACATCAGCTTCAAAGCCGCCGACATGGCCATGAACCAACCCGCCTACAGCCAGAAAGTCCTCGAAACACCCGTCGAACGCTGGATCTTCTTCTCCAAATCCGAGCCAAGCTCGGATTTGGAGAGTTCAAAGTTCAAAGTTCAAAGTTCAAAGCTGGCCGAAGGCGAGTTGGAATTGCCTTCCCATTCTCTGTCTTCTGAATTTTGAATTTTGAATTCTGACTTTTTACTTCTGCCTTCTGCCTCGCTATGCATGCTGTAATACTACACCTCACCCTGATGCTCATCTGGATGCTCTTGAGTCCGGGGCGTTCGACGACGGATTTGATTCTCGGTTTTGCGCTGGGCTTCTTGTTGCTCTGGGCTTTTAAGAGCGTGCTGAATTGTGAGCCCTATGTGGGGCGGGTGCTCAACTTTTTTCGCTTTGCGCTGAGCTTTACCTGGGCTTTCATAACGGCGAATATCGCGATGGCGAAGATGGTGCTGTTTCAGCCCATTGATGATATCCGTCCGGAGTTTATCGCACTCGATTTATCGGGGCTGCGCGACTTTGAGATCGTGCTACTCACCCACTCGATTTCGCTCACGCCCGGCACCACCAGCGTCGAAGTCAGCACCGACAAGACCCGCCTGATCGTTCACTGCATGGATGCGCGCGACCCCGACGCCGTCCGCCGCGACATCGACACCCAGCTCCGCGCGCCGCTGCTCGCCTTCACCCGCGACAGCGCCGATCCCCTCCGCACCCGCACCACCGAAACCGCCTAACCGCCAATACCCATGTCCATCGTCCTGATTATCTGCGAACTGATCGTCACGCTCTCGATTGCGCTCGGGGTTTACCGCATGGTTAAGGGGTCGACCGTGATCGACCGCATCATCGCCTTCGACATGATCGTGATCAGCGTGGTCGCGCTGACCGTGCTGCTCTCGCTGCAATGGCACACCGCCTATTTCGTCGAATTCATCCTCATCGTGTCGATGCTCGGCTTCTTCACCACACTGGCCTTTGTCTTCTACCTCGACCGCAGCGGGGTGCCGCTGGTCGATAACCGCGAGACCGTGCCCCTCAGGGATAAGACCGAATAAGTGCATTCTATGCTTGCGAACAAAGGCGATAAATCCGTAAGCTGCTGACAATCCGTTACCATGAAGCGCTTCAGCATTCTTTTATTCCTCCCCGTCCTTCTGTTTTCTGGCTGCGCGATCAGCATGAAGGACTTGACGCCGTCGGAGATACCGGCCAATCCCTCCGGCATCTACACCATCACGCTGAACTCGAAGATCATCGGCGAGAATATCGACGATGACTCGGTCACAACCGAAATTGTGATCGACGGCGAGACCCATCCGATGACGCCCAGTCCGACGGATGACCAGATGTTCTTTTTCGAATACGAGATGCCCGAGGGCAGAGCCGGGGCGCGCTACTACTATATTGTAAGTTACAAAATTCATGGCGTGCGCATGGAGGAACCCAAGAGCAAGGTCAGCCCCCTGCACGAGTTTCAACTGACCAACCGCTATGTGGTCGAGCTGGAGAGCTACCGCGGCCCGGCAGGGACGGTGATTCCGGTGCTCGGGCGCGGGTTTACCGTGGGCGACGTGATTGTGCTGGGGCAGACCGAGGCTGAGACCGAGTATGTCTCGCCCAACCAGTTGAGTTTTGTTGTGCCGCCCCTCCAGCCAGGGATGAGCTACCCCGTGGTCTGGCGGAGTGACGCGGGCGATCGGCCAGTCGGAAACTTTCGGATTGATCGCGCGGTCAACAATGTGAGCGTGACGCCCTCCTCGCTGGTGTTGAACGAGGGGGACACGCGGGTGCTGGGCTTTCAGATCGACCGCGAGGCACCGCCCGGAGGCTTGCCGATCGATGTCACGACCGATGTGCCCGATAGCGTGATTATGCCGGAGGTCGAGATTCCGGCGGGTTACCGCACGGTGAGCGTGCAGGTGGAGGGCGGTCAGCCCGGCCAAGGGCAGCTGTTTATCAGCGTGCCGGGTGCCGAGGGTGAGACCGCGGTGCCGATTTCGGTCAACCCCGCGGAATAAAGCAGGTGGCAGCGATGGATTTGCCGGAGCAGGTGAACGTGCTGGTGGTCGGCGGCGGCGGTCGCGAACACGCGCTGGTGCGCAAGCTGCGCCAGAGTCCGCGCCTCGGGCGTCTGCTGGCCGCGCCCGGCAACGGCGGAATGGCCGCTGAGACCGAGCAGCACGCGATCGCGGCGGATGACGTGCCGGGGCTGGTGGCCTTGGCGCGAGAGGCGGCGATCGATCTGGTGGTGGCTGGGCCGGAGGCACCGCTCGCAGTGGGTCTGGCCGATGCGCTGGCCGAGGCGGGTATCCCCTGCTACGGGCCGGTGCAGGCGGCGGCGCGGCTGGAGTCGAGCAAGGCATTTTCCAAGGCGTTTTTGGCGCGGCACGCGATTCCTACCGCTGTCTGGCAGAGCTTTTCCGAGACCGCGCCCGCGCTCGCCTACCTGCGCGACCAGCGTCTGCCGGTGGTCGTGAAGGCCAGCGGCCTCGCGGCGGGCAAGGGCGTGATTATCGCCGAAACCTTGGACGAGGCCGAGTCGGCGGTGCGCGGGATGCTCGACGAGGGGCAGTTCGGCGGCAGCGGCAGCGAGATCGTGATCGAAGAGTTTCTAACCGGTGAGGAGGCGGCGATCCACCTCATCAACCTGGGAACCGCCGTCTCCTTCGTGAAGTAC
>CAYQTM010000049.1:0-8493 GCA_964420355.1 uncultured Opitutales bacterium | reverse complement strand
CCCACATCGGGCCGGACCCCGGCCCGGCGACTGTCGGGCTCTCCGCCCCGATCGGCGCCGCACTCCACACGCGCGAGCGCCGGGCCCCCAACAGCACCCCCTTCGCCAAGCAGGAACATCTCCTGCACCAGCTCAGACAGCACCCCAAACGCCGCCCCGGCTGCCCCGACCAGACCGGCATCGGACGCCAGTTCAGCGGGCGCGCCGCCGAGCGCTACGGCACCCACCGCGTCGAATGCATCGCCTTCACCGCCGCCTCAAAAGAAGCCCTCGCCTACCCCCTGCGCGCCGCCTTCGAGAAGCACCGCCTCCGCATCCCCGCCGACCCCGACCTCCGCGCCGACCTCCGCGCCGTCCGAAAAGAACCCTCTCCCACCGGCCACATCCGCATCACCGCCCCACGCAACAAATCCGGCCACGCCGACCGCTTCTGGGCCCTCGCCCTCTGCCTCTACGCCAGCAAACCCGCCACCAGCAAACCCACCCACATCGAAAGCATCTCTGTTAAACGCAGAACGTTCTAAAGTAAGAATTCAAAATTCAGAATTCAGAAATACGCCCCTTCAACCCTCTGCGCGAAATAAAAAAGCTCAGCACTTCGGCAATAAGAATCCTGGTGCCACAGTCTGCAACCACCGCACAGGCCAACCCGCCTTTCTGAATTCTGAATTCTTACTTTCCCAGCCCCTTCAACCCTCTGGGCGAAATAAAAAAGCTCAGCACTTCGGCAACCGCTCATTACTTCAGCTTCACTTACAACAACGACACAGCCAACCCACATTTCTGAATTTTGAATTTTGAATTTTGAATTCTGAATTCTGACTTTCCCGATTCAACCTTCCAACACTACCACCAATGCAAGCCTCAGCCCACCTCACCACCCGCCGCGCCCATTTCAACCCCATCCGCAACCTCACGCCGGATTCCCTTTCGCGCATGATCGACGCCTACCATGCCGGCGAGTTGCGCCACGCCGCCCTCGCCTGGGAGGCCATGGAGCGCCGCGACGACGTCCTCCAAGGCGTCACCTCCAAGCGCAAAAAGGCCGTCTCGCGCCTCCCTTGGGAGATCGTCACCACCGACGACTCCCCCGAGGCCGAAGCCCAGAAAGACGCCCTCAACCACCTCTACCGCAACCTCGAAACCGGCCACGCCATCGACGCCTCCCTCCGCGGCGGCCTCTCCCTCCTCATTCAACAGATGATGGACGCCACCGGCAAAGGCTACGCCGTCCACGAACTCGTATGGCAGCCCGACGCCACCCGCCACTTCAACCTCCGCCTCAACTTCGTCCCCCTCTGGTTCTTTGAAAACCGCACCGGACGCCTCCGCTTCCTCCGCCACGAGCACGCCACCGAAGGCGAAGATCTCGACCCCGGCGGCTGGATGGTCACCACCGGCGACGGCCTCATGGAAAGCTGCTCCATCGCCTGGCTCTTCAAACACCTGCCCCTCCGCGACTGGCTCATCTACTGCGAGCGCAACGGCATGCCCGGCGTCAAGGGCACCACCGACGCCCCTCCCGGCTCCGAAGAATGGGAGGCCGCCCGTCAGGCCGTGCAGGACTTCGGCGCCGAATTTCACGCCCTCATGTCCCGCGGCACCGAGATCGAGGCCATCGACATCACCTCACGCGGCGACCTCCCGTATCCCGCCCTCGTCGAGCGCATGGATCGCGCGATGGCGGCTCTCTGGCGCGGCACCGACCTCGCCACCCTCTCCCGCAGCCAAGCCACCGGAGCCTCCCTCCAGCAAGAGGAAATGAACCTCCTCGAAGCCGACGACGCCGCCCGCATCTCCGAAACCCTCCACCGCACCCTCCTCCAGCACCTCTTCCCCAACCAACCCATCCGCGCCCGCTTCCACCTCTCTGCCCGCAACCGCAAAGACCGCCTCCAAACCCTCCAACTCTACCGCCAACTCTGGGAAATGGGAGTCCCCATCGCCCTCGCCGATCTCCGGCACGCCCTGGATCTCAGCACACCCTCGAGAACGGAAGAACTGGTTACCCCTCGCTAAAGCGAAAAAGTCAGAATTCAGAATTCAAAATTCAGAAAAACTTCAACCACTCAACCGCTCAAACAGAGTCATCTCCGCTCCACCGACCCTCAGCGTGAGAACAAAAAAAGCCCATCACAGCGATGAGCCATACCCTCACACCATTCCTTACAACCACGACCCACCCAACCAAATTTCTGAACTCCGCATCTCCGATTCTCAGCGTGAGAAAAAAAGCCCATCACAGCGATAAACCACGCCCTGACACCATTCCTTACAACCACGACACACCCAACCAAATTTCTGAATTCTGAATTTTGAATTCTGACTTTCAGAAACGCCCAAAACTCATGAACAACACCACCCACCCCAGCCAACCGATGACCCTCTGGCTCCGCCTTGTCGAATACGGCACCCCTCCGCACCCGCGCGGCTCGCAGCGCGTCACGCGTGAGGCCGCCGAGGCCATGGCGCGCCGCTTCAACTCCCTGCATGCCAGGCTCGCGCGACGCCTCGGCGGCCTCCCCATCTTTATCGGTCACCCCGACGAGCCCACGCCTTCCCTCCGCGAAGCCGACACCCGCGCCTACGCCTGGGTCATCGACCGCGATGACCGCGAAGACGGCCTCTGGATGCACTCGCGCTGGTCGGAACGCGGACGCCAGCTCCTCGCCAACGCCCATTACAAATTCCTCTCCCCGCGCTGGAAAATGACGCCCACCGGCAAAGGCCACTTCATCCCACACGAGCTGGTCTCCGTCGGCCTCACCAACAACCCTAACATCCCCGGAGACGCCATAGAAATTCAGAATTCAGAATTCAAAATTCAGAAAGATGAGCCTGCTGAATCCTCGGCTGCCACTGCGAGCGCACCATCGAGTTTCAATAAAGTTGGTGATGAGCCTTCGGATGCAACTTTAGTGGCCAATCAGAGCGAATCCCGCAATCCAGATGATGCAGGCGACGATGGCTCTCTGGATCCGGCGATTGCCCAGCAGATCGACCGCCTGACTTCGGCGCTGGATGAGGCCAAGGAGCGCATCGGCGAGCTGGAGACCCAACTTGAAGACGCCTCCAAGCGCCTCCAGCAGATTGCCGAGGAAGAGCGTCCGGCGGCCTTTCAATCCAAAGGCAAAAACAGCGCCTCAAAAAACCTATCGAGCAGCGATGCCACCGAGGATGCAAGCCTCGGCGAGCAACTTGCCCTCGCCAACAGTCTCCCCAGCGCCTCGCGCCTCCCCAGCTTCACACCCGGCAACCCCTGCCGCCCCAACAGCGCCCACCTCAGCGCCGTCCACCAACGCATCACCCAAACCGGCGAAGACTTCGCCACCGCCTGGCACGCCGTGCGGCTCAGCCGAGGCTGAGGAGTTCAAAGGTCAAAGTTCAAAGGTCAAAGCACCTCGAATCCACCTTCACTGGCTCCTTGTCACGCCAGCCCTGAGCCAAGTCACAAGTTACAAGCCGAGAAGCGCAAGAGTTATAGTTTACAACACACCGGTAGAATCAGGATTCCGGCGCTCTTTTTTCCTACTTCCTTCCCACCCCTCCGCCCCTCCGACTCTCTGCGTGCGATAAAAAAGCAGAACACCGCAGTAGTCCAACGCCTACAAGCACACACCAGCAACCAGCGTCTACCCCCACAATTTCTGAATTCTGAATTTTGAATTCTGACTTTCCCCGGCCTTTCCGGCCTCAAATCACAAACAACCAGATTACTAGAATAATATGATTGCACACCTATATCAACACCTCAGCAAGGCCATTGCCCGGATCTTTCGGGATGAGCGGCCGATCTTCGCGAACATCGCCGAGGGCACCCATACGGGTCTCATTACCCGCAAGGCGACTGCCGCGATCAGCGATGCCTACCTCATTATGAAACTCGGTGCGGATGCCGAGCACGTCGCGGTCAGCGGTGTCGCCGACATCCCGCTCGGCATCGCTGAAGACGAAGCCGAGGCCGCCGAAGACGTGCTGACCATCGCCCTGCTCGGCAGCTCGGCCACCACCCAGCTCGTGCTGGCAGGCACCAGCATCAGCGCCGGCGATTACATCGTCTCCGACGCCAACGGCAAGGCTCGTCCGCTGCCCGCCGGTGCCGGCACCTATTACATCATCGGCCGCGCCATCCGCGACGCCAGCAGTGGTGCCCTCTGCGAAATGGATCCCTGCCTGCCCGTCCAGCGCGTCGTCTAACCCACATCCTGCGAACAACCCAACTAGTTTGCCAACTTACTCACCACTTATTCACATGACTACCATCCTGCAAAACGATACCCTGCCGCTCGACAACGGCCAACCCGACCCCGGCGTCATCTGCGTCGCCAACGAGTCGCGCTTCAACGCCGCCCACCTCTCGGAGCCGCTCACCGCCTTCACGGTCGGCTGGCGCGACCCTGAGAACCTCGACGCGCTGATCAACTTCATCGCTCCCGCCGTTCCGGTGGCGCGCCGCTTTGAATTCCGCAAGGCTGATAACGCCGAGGCTTTTCTGACCGAAGATGATGATATCCGTGCCATTGGTGCGCCCTTCAAGCGGGTGAAATACCACGGCGAAAGCGTCAACGAAAAGACCTTCAACAAGGGTCTGACCATCCGCGTCGACCACGACGAAGTGGTTGGCGACGGGTGGCAAGAGCGCTACGTGCAACTGCTCTTGCAGCGCCTGCAGCGCAATGAGCTGCGTCGCGCGGTGGCCGCTCTCGACAGCGCCGACGCCAGCGACTCCAAGGTTTGGGACAGCTTTGCCAACCCCGACACCGATCTGCGCGCGATGATGAAGGCCTCCGCCGATGCCTCGGGCATCCGCCCCAACCGCATGCTCTTCGGTGAGGTCGCCTGGGATGTGCGCATGGAGTGTTACGATGTCCAGAATACCTCCGGCGGTTTCCGTGCGGCCATGATGTCGCCCACTGAGCTGGCCAAGCGCCTGTTCGTGGAGGATATCAAGGTGGTCAACGCCCGCTACCAGGGCGCCGCCGCCGCCAAAAGCGAGGTGCTCGGCAGCAGCATCTACGCTTACTACGCCTCGCCCGCGATCACCAAGGACGAGCCCTCCAATCTGAAGCGTTTCTACACGCCGAGCGAGTCCGGCACGCAATACCGCGTCTATGCCGAGGAGCACGCGAAATACACCGACATCAGCGTCGAGCACTACTCGAACATCGTGGTCACTTCCGACCTCGGCGTGCGCAAGCTGACCGTCAGCCTGAGCTAACTTTCCCGGCAGGGATAGCCTGAGCAAAGCGAAACGAGACGAAGCCAAAGGACAGCGGTCGCGCAACCGGCCGCTGTCCTCCTTCGGAGGAGTTCGAAGGTCAAAGTTCAAAGGTCAAAGCGACCGTTGGACGGACTACGACCTCAGGCGCAGCAACGGTTTTTTACTTTTTCATTTTTACTTTTCCTTTTCTTATGAGCGATTGGATTGAAATTACGGTGACGCTTGTAGAGCGTTATTTGTCGGAGCCGCAGTTGACGGCTTTGCGTTCGAGTGGCCTGCATGATCCGGCGGAGACGCCGCTGGAGGACTTGCTGCCGGATGCGGTGGCGCGGGTGCGGGCGGAGATTCGAGCGGGTGGGCGAACGGCGCTCAGTCAGCGGGCGATGGCGCTTCCGCCGGAGTGTGTTTCGGCGGCGGCGATGCTAACGCTGGACTTGCTGCGGAGTCGCTTCGATAACCTGACTTTGACGGATACGCAGAAGCATCGGCTGGCTGAGGCCGAGGGCTTTTTGCGGCGGGTGAATGCGGGGCAGTTGGCTGTCTTGGCACCCTCCGATCCAGAGCCGCTGAAGGGCAGGGGATCGGTGAGCGTGCTAACGAAGCGTTCGCCACGCGTGAGTGGCACAAATCTGAAAGGACTCTGAGATGAGTAGCGATTTACAAACCATTCAGGCATCGATTGTTACCGCATTGAGCACCGCCATGCCGACGGTTGAAGTGCGGGCATGGGAAGCGGATGCGATCGAGCGCGAATTGCTGGAGTCGCTGCTCCCCATTATCGTATGGGTGGGCGACTTGCAGCCTCGTGAGACGCGTCGTGCCGCACCGGTCGCCGTGGTCACCAAGGCGACCCTTGAAGTGATCTTGCATCGGGCACCCTTGATGGATGCAACGGATACGCCCGTGACTCATCTTGCGGAAGACGTTTTGGAAGCCATCGAAGGCAAGGAATTCACCTGCCCGAACGGCTTCGCCGTGATGGAACTGAACGGCAGCCGCGGCTGGGACTACCAACCGGGCGGCGTCCGCGAGAGCCTGGCGCTGCGGTTTGATGCCGTTGGGGAAATCGCTCTTTAAACGCAAAACGTATAACGCAAAACGCAAAAATAGTTCTGAGCATTCGCTTTGACCTTTGACCTTTGAACTTTGAACTCGAAACATGTATCAACTACGTGAGCATCCGCTGCAGGCGGAATTGATTAAGGCTTTTCATTGGGCGGGCGAGAGCTTTGCTTTGAGGGAGGCTCCGCGCTTTATTGAACAGCGTCCGGTGAGTAATGTGGTTATTGGGGTTCCTGAAACGTATTATGAAGGAGCCGATGATGAGCCTTTATATCGAATGAGTGTTAAGCTGGGGACGCCGGTTACGGCGAATGCCTGGCTCCAGTTGTTCAGTGCTTTGAATGAAGCGACTGGGTTCGATGTGAATGCGGCGGATCGGGCTTGGCCGGGTGCGCTTTGGACGCAGACGGGGGTCTTGCAGCAACTGGGTTTGCTGGTGCTTGGGACGCCGCCGGATGTGTGGATTGAGCATGGGCGTTTTGAGTTTGGGAAGGCGTCGTTTATCTTTACGAGCCACAGCACGCACGCTTCTGTGATTGTGCCGGTGGAGTCGCGGGATCCGGTTCATGCGGCGGGAACGGTTTTGGCGACGCTGAGCTCGGGAACGTTTTCTGTTGAGGTAAAACGGGCGCAGTTGCGCTTTGTGACGGAGATTCGGAAGCTGCCGAAGGATGTCGAAGGGCGTCGTTTGTTGCCGACTTCGGTGATGATGGGCGAGTTTCGAGTGCTCGATCCCGAGACGATCCAGACCCTGCGTTTGACGGGTGTATTTGACTTTGATTTATCGTTGGTTTTCACAGTCGGCGCGCTGACGGTGACCATTGCCGCACCGCTCTCGATCCCGGATGAGGCAAAGAGCGCGGCGCTGATGCCGGAGCAGTTGCCCCTGCGCTCGGCGCAGCATTTATTCAGCGTGAGCGCTGAATGAATGCTGAGTTCAAAGTTCAATGGTCAAAGTTCAAAGCAGCGATTGGACTCCGAGTGCTTATTAGCAAAGCCAGACCCTTAGAGCTTGAACATAGAACATAGAACATAGAACATAGAACGTCGAACTAATCAACTAACTTTGACCTTTGACCTTAAACCTTTGAACTAAAAAGCTATGCGTATATCTTATGGAAGTATAATTCTTGCGGGTGGTTCGGCGACGAATGAGGAGCCTTATGACTTGCAGTTGTTGGGGGATCATGCCTTGTCGACGGAGTCGTTGGTGGGTGAGGATTTTCTGCGGGTGACCGATGATTTGGCGACCTATTGGAAGCTGATTTTCGGGGTGTATCGTCAGCATGCTTCGGCGGCTGCTGCGGCGCAGTATGTGTTGGCGCATGGGATTGCGACTTCGGCGCTGGCGGCGGCGGATACAGTGGTCGAAGTGGAGTCGAATGGCGTGGTGGTGCAGGCGTATCGGATTCGGTATAGTGCGCTGGAGCTGGTCGAGGCGAAGCTGACGGGTCAGACGACCTGGCATCGGTATACGATTGCCGGCGGTGAAGCGGTGGCGATGTGAGCAAGTCGCAAGTCGCAAGTCGCAAGTCGCAAGTCGCAAGTTACAAGGCGGAAGGTGGTCGCTTGCGGAACTTGGATTTGTGAATTTGGGTTTGCGTTTGAGATTCTGGGTGGATGCTTTATATGCTGAGGGATGACTTGGTGGAGATTTCGGCGTTGGATGGTTGGGGTGGTTCTGCTTGGGTTGGTTTTGGCGGTGGCGGGTTGTGGCTCGCGTGAGGCGGAGGTGGATGTGGCGGCTGAGGCGGGCGTTTTGCTTTGGGGGAATGGGACGGAGCCGCAGTCGCTGGATCCGCACTTGGTGACGGGTGTGCCGGAGAATCGCATTATTTCGAGTCTGCTGGAGGGTTTGATCAACTATCATCCGAGCAATGATAATCTGCCGGAGCCGGGTGTGGCCGAGCGCTGGAATCATAGCGCGGATTTTACGGAGTGGACTTTTTATCTGCGGCGTGATGCGCGCTGGTCGAATGGGGATCCGGTTGTGGCTGAGGATTTTGTGTATTCCTATCAGCGTATGTTGTCGCCGGATTTGGCGGGGAACCACTATGCGAATAACCTTTATTTGCTGGAAAACGCGGAGGCCTATCACAGGGGGGAGATCGGTGATTTTTCGCAGGTGGGTGTGGAGGCTTTGGATGCGCAGACTTTGCGGCTGCGGTTGGCTGGGCCGGTGCCTTATCTCTTGTCGGCGCTGAAGCATT
>CAYQTM010000048.1:0-8561 GCA_964420355.1 uncultured Opitutales bacterium | reverse complement strand
GTGGGTGGGCGCGCGTGCGGGGCCCGCGCGAGTGGTCGGGGGACTCTTGCCGGTGATGCTGGCGATCAGCTCCATGAAGAGCTCGGGCAGGGGCATGTAGTGAATCGGATTATACACGCAGAGCGGGCGCACGCCGGCTCCGGGATCGGCCGGGTTGTTGCGGCGGCCGGGCAGACAGGCGGTCACGGGGACGTGGAGAGCCTTCTCCATCGGCACGGCGCGGTTGAGGCGGGCACCGATCTCGGCGAGGTAGGTGGCGCGGCGGTTGACCACGTCCGGGCGCACCTGGAGGTAGCGCGGGTTCTTGGTGTTGACGCCGTTGACAATGCGCGGCTGAGCCGGGGTGACATAGTAGTCGGGGCCGATCAAGCGTACAAAGCTGGCGATCATGTCCTGCATCGGCTTGGTGTATTGGAAGAAGCGGATGGTGTCCTCCATCTCGGCCTTGGCCTGCTCGCGCGTGAGCGGCTCGTAGTTGCTGAGGAAGGTTTCGCCGGTGGACGAAATATCCTTCTCGGCCTGCTTGTCGTAGCCGCGGTGGATGGCGTCGTCGGGGCGCTGGAAGAAGTGATGCTCGCAGTTGAAGGCGAACTTGTAGGCGATCTCGTGCCCATTGCCGTCCAGCGCGCTCAGCGACTCGCGCGGGGCGACGGTCGAGGCGGTGATGTCGTCCTCCATCGCCACCTTGGCGGCGGGCAGGTAGTCCTTGCGGAGGTTGAAGATACGCCAGGAGCCGTCGGCAGTGTAGCCGACCCGCAGGTATTGGGTCATCAGCTTGCGGCCACGGTAGCGCAGTTCGTTGCCGGGCTTGCCGTTGATGAGATCGACACTGAAGCGCGAGCGCCAGTCGTCCTCCCAGTCGCTCTTGTAGAAGCGTTTGACCAGATAGACCAGCTCTTTGACGTGCTGCGGGATGCTTTCGACCCACTCATTGTAGCTGTCGGTGTATTCGGTTTTGGAAGGGGTGAGCAGCTTGATGACCGAGCCGAGCGAGCGCTTGGTGCTGAGGATGGGGCGACGGTCTTTCTCCTTGCGAGCGGGGTCGCGGAAGCGGTCGCCGAAGTCGCGCGCGAGGATGGCCTCGACCTCGTCGAAGTCAGCCTTGATGTCCTGCACAAAGACTGGGCCGGTGATGGTAGCGTCGGAAATGGACTTGGAAATCTCGCTCTTGCCGCCGCCGCTAACGGTCGAAGGCTTGTGGCAATACATGCCTTCCGGCACATGCCCCTGAAGGCGCCAGCGACGCCCCTCGGCGGGCTGGATCATCTCGACCTTGTAGCCGGATGGGCAGACGTAGGTTTTGCCGGGGAGCAGCTTGATGGACTTGCGCTCGCCGCCCTTCTCCCAGTTCACCTCCTGTTTTTCGAGGGTGATGCTGCTGTTTTCAGGGATGTAATAGATGTCGGGGAACTGCTTGTCGACCGCGTAGCCCTCGGGGCGCGCCTCCATGATGTCATCGAAGCGCCGCAGCTGATCCTCCAGGCGCGCGCCGGTATCGGCGTAGCTGCCCTCGATCTCGAACCCTTCGCCGAGGTCGTAGCCGGGGAAGACCAGCGCACCGCCAGCGTGCTCTTCTTCGGCATTACCGAAGAGGTTGGCGGACATGGAGATCTGTGTTTTTACCTCCTTCTTGCAGTAGCCGAAATAGTTGTCACTGATGATGGTGACGACCACCCCGCGCTCGTCGCGCACGGTCAGTTTGAAGGCACCGCCATCGTTGTAAAGCTCGTCCTCGTTCTCCCAGCACATGCCGTCGCGCTTTTGGCGCTCGGTGGCCTCGGAGATGTGCGGCAGGCCGACTTCCTTCTTTTTGATACCGATGAGGTGGGTGGCGAGGATGACGCAGCCGGTGGTGCCCGTCCAGCCGTCGGGGTTGAGGGCGGCGTCGTTCTGCGGCAGGAAGGGGTCGCCGCCGTTGCCGAAGATGCTCTCGACGAAGTCTAGATTGCTGGCGAAGTTGCCGGGGCAGATGAAGCGCACTTCCATCCGCTTTTCGGCGGTAAAGCCCTCGACCTTCGGGATGACGACTGGGCGGAGCAGCAGCGAGAGCCAGGTGTGCGCTTTTTGCTCGCTGTCGCCGGTGTAGGGCAGTTCGAGCAGCGTCTTGGGCGGGCGCATGGCGGCGGCCAGCAGGTGGGCAGCGGCCTCGCGTGGCACGGCCTTCTTATCGTCGGGGATGGGCAGGCCGCCCTCGGCGACGTGGAAGACGCCCTTGGTGGTGCGGCGGTCGCTCTTGGGATTGTGGAGCACGCCGTTCATCACCCGGTAGGAGTCCATGATCGACGAGCTGAAATGGTCGGACTTCGCGGGCAGCGAGAGCTTGCGCGCGATGCCGTGCCGGTCGAGCACGAAGGTGCTGTCGGGCAGGTGGGGAATCTCCGGACAACCCTCGAAGAAATCGAGCAGGAAGTCCTGAATCCGCTGGTCGACGGGACAGAGGTAGGAGCTGAGGAGGCGCTGCTTCTCCTGGTAATCCTCCAGAAGCGCCTCCGCCATGCCCAGAAAAGGCAGATCGTCCGTATCGAGCACGGTCGGAAGACCCATGGCCTTCATTTTAACGTTAATGTAGCGCTCTAAATCTTTTTGGGCAGCTTCTGTGCCCGGAGCGAACGCACCAATACCATAAGTCTTTTTAAGGTCCATCAAGCCCTGTATTAGCAGTTCTTTTCGTTTTTTGAAGCAAAAAACCGCTCAAAGCCAAAAAAAGTTCAGATGGCTCAGGCGGGTTGGCGGGAGTATTTGCGGAGGTTGGCCTCAAAGTCGGCGCGTTTGATGGGTTTGGGGAGGTAGTCGTTCATGCCGGCCTTTTCGCATTCGCGGCGGTCGCCGCCGAGGGCGTTGGCAGTGAGGCCGATGATGGGGAGGTCGCGTGCGGCGTCTCCGGCTTTGCCGTCGCGGATGCGGCGGGTGGTTTCGAGGCCGTCGATGCCGGGCAGGCGCACGTCCATCAGCACGAGGTCAAAGGTTTTTTGGCGGAGCACTTCGAGCACTTCTTCGCCGGTTTCGACGATGAGCGCCTTGTGGCCGGGCCGCCGAATGAAGTTGCGGAGCACTTCCTGATTGCCGGGCTCGTCCTCGGCGCAGAGGATGCGCAGCTCTTCCTCGTCGCGTTCGATTTGGTTTTTTTCCTCCTCGTATTCAGGCCCCGGCAGCTCGGCGGGGATGACGGCTGTGAAGGTGGTGCCCTTGCCCTCGGTGCTCTCGCAGTGGATGTCGCCGCCCATCAGGTCGATCACGCGTCGGGTGATGGGGAGACCCAGCCCGGTGCTGCGCCCTTCGCTGGAGATGCCGGGGCTGCCCTGTTCAAAGGGGTTGAATATCCAACTGCGGCGCGCCTCGGGGATGCCGATGCCGGTATCGGCCACGATCAGCTTGACTACCGACCCGTCTTCAGTGCTGGTGACCCAGTCGAGCCGCACCCGAACTTGCCCCTTGCGGGTGTAGCGCACGGCGTTGGAGGTCAGGTTGCTGATGACCTGTCGGAAGCGCTGCGGGTCGCTCATCAGGGTGGCGGGCAGGCTGGGGTCGAACTCCAGTTTGAATTCCAGGTTTTTGCTGTCGGCCTCGGTCAGGTAGGGTTCGACGGCGCGCTCGGCGGCTTCGCGGGGATCGAAGGGCTGCTGGAAGATGCCGACCTTTTCCGAGCCGAGTTTGGCGTAGTCGAGGATGTCGTTGATGATGCCGAGCAGGGTTTCGCTGCCGAGCATGATGCTGTTGACAAATTCGCTCTGCTCCTCGTCGAGATCGGTGCCGAGGAGGAGGTCGGCGAACCCGATCACCGCATTCATGGGGGTGCGGATCTCGTGGCCCATCATGGCGAGGAATTCGGTCTTGGCGCGGGAGGCTTTGCCGAGCTGTTGCATCAGCTTCTCCTTCTCGGAGAGGGCGGCGAGGGTCACGCCGGCCAGCATGAGGAGGCTGACCTCATCGCTTGTCCAAGGGCGCGCCACTGAGCAGTGATCCAGCCCGATGAAGCCCCAGAGACGCCCTTCGATCTGGATGGGCACGGCGAGCAGCGAGACGATGTTTTGCCGCTCCATCAGCTTGGCAAAGCTCTCGGGCGCGCGGTCGCGCCGCACGCGCACGGGCTCGTTGCGCTTGAGCGACTGCTCGAAACCCGGCAGCAGGTCTTTCATCGAGACGCGTTGCATCCGTGGGTCGGTCGCAAAGGACTCCACCGAGGATACCGACCACTCCCATTTCTGCGAAAAATAGCGCTTGCCCGTTTCGAAATCGCGCTCGCTGGTGAAGATGTAAACGCGGTCGACATCCAGTACGCGCCCGAGTCCCGCCAGCCCCTCCTCGACCACTCGGCTGGACTCGGAATGCACCAGGCTGCGCGCCAGCGTGCGCAGGATCAGCTCCAGCGCCTTGTCGCGCACGCGGCTGCTGCGCTCTTGCTCGACGTGGTCGTGCACGTCCAGAGTAAACCCGATCACGCCTTTTTGCTGGCCGTCGGCATCGAAAACGGGGGTCAGGTGCACCTCGTTCAGACGCCCTCGGAAGCTCTGCTCGCCGTTCACCTGCTGCCCGTGCGGCGCCGACGGGCGGAGCTGCTGAATAATGTCGACCTCGGCGTGGGGCTGGAAGTGGCTGGGGCGGCCCAGCGTCTCGGGCGCGGCCTCGGGCGATTTGGGGGGGGTGCCGGTGCAGCGGGTGTAGCGCCCCTCCATGTCGAAGGCAAAGAAGAATACCGGGTGGACGTGAGCCAGCGAGCTGAGCCCGCCCTCGGTCAGCCGCAGTTTTTGCGCGGTTTCGCTGAAAAGCGAGATGTCCATGGCCGAGCAGACCAGCGCGGGCGTGCTGTCCGACAGCTCGATGGGTGAAAAGCTGAGGTTGACCAGCAGGCGCTCGCTGCGCTGCCGAAGCGCCACCTCGTCGCAACTGCTGCTGCCCTGGCTGAAGGCTTGGCAGGCGGCGACTTCCACCCGGTCAATATCCTCCGGCGCGATAAATTCGGTGAGCGGGTGGCCAGTCAGTTCCTCGGCCTCACGCCGCAGCATCCAGGCAAAAGTTTCGTTGGCCTCGCGCAGCAGGCACTCCTGATCGAGCACCATCACGCCCACATCCACCGACTCAAAAACCGCCGCCAGCAGCGCCTCGCGCTCGGCCAGCCGCGTCTTGGCGCGCTGCTCCTCGGTCACGTCCACCGCGATGCTCTGCAGCTCGGTCAGTTCGCCGGACGCGTCGAAAAAACCACGGCTCTGGCATTGCAGCCAGACTTCTTGACCCGCCTTGTTGAGGAAGGGGTGGGTGGTGGAAAAGCGCGGCGAATCGGGCGTTATCCCGCTGATCGCGTCCTTCACCACGCCATGCCAGCGCGCGGGGACGAGGTCGATCCAGCGCTTGCCCAAAATCTCCTTGGCCTCGTAGCCCAGCAGGCGCGTGATGAAGGGGTTGACGTGCAGCAGGGTGGTGTCCGGCTTGTAGCGGATGTAAACATCCACCTGCTCGTTGATATAGTTAATGAACTTTGTGCCGGGGTTTAACGACTCGTTTTCTAACGTAGCTAGGCGCTGGCGCAGCAGCTCGATCTCTGCCACGGCTGCATCCAGCGTGGCAGGCATAGCCTGCTCCCGTTCTGGAGAGCGATTATTGGGGTGATTCCGAGCCATGGCGGAATTGTTACAGCAGTGAGTCGAGACAACTCAAATGTCGGCGATAAACCCTTGAATAGCAACAAGAAATTCATTGAATTTTTGTTTTCAAGCAGCGTGTAACTGTAAGCTAACGTTATCTCGGCTAAACCCCGCATTTTATAACATGCACTGCTCAATTTGATTCAATTGACGGCTTAGCGTGGTCAATCGTTGTTTAATTTGGTAAGACGTGATAATACGGTTTGATCGCGGCGGCTTGGATTATGCAATACTCTGGGGCAGCCCGCATCACAGCAATGATTTTCACATCCGAGCTCGCCGCGCATGTAGCGGTCGCTGAAAATTGTGAAATTTACAGCGGCGCACCGGTTCGGAAGACGCAACCGCCGAATCTTTTTTGACTGTTTTGAGAAAAATGAGGCAGCTTCGCTGCCGAACACTACTGGATGAGGTTGTTTTGCTGGTGCCGTTTGCGCCGATTACAACGTTGAGATTTCGGAGCTCGAAATCCTTCAGCTCGCGGATGGATTTGAATCCGCTGATGCTCCGTTCTTGGATGGCTCAGTGCATGCTTCCGACTTAATGGAGCACACACATTCATAGCATTCCTGAAGGGCGGGCGCTAGACTGTTATGACTCAGCTTTTTGCCATCTCGGGGAAGTATTTGCTGACGGCTTCGACGAAGTTGGAGATTTTGATGGGCTTGCTGAGGTAGTCGTTCATGCCGGCTTCGAGGCAGCGTTCGCGGTCGCCTCGGAGGGCGTTGGCGGTGATGGCGATGATGACGGTCTTGCGGCGGGATTCGCCTCGGAGGCGGGCGTCGAGGCTGCTGTGGGAGGAGCGCTCGAGCGAGCGGATGCGGCGGGTGGCCTCGATGCCGTCGAGGACGGGCATTTGGAGATCCATGAAGATGAGGTCGTGCTTGCGGGCGCGCCAGAGGTCGATGGCCTGGCTGCCGTTGGTGGCGATCTCGGGGACGAGGTCGAGGCGCGCGAGCATCTTTTTGATGACGAGCTGATTGGCTGAGTTGTCTTCGGCCAGCAGGATTTTGAGCGAGCCGTTGGTGCTGAGGTCGAGCTGCTGGGCAGAGTCGCCCGACGCCTTTTCGTCGATTTCTTCGGTGTCGTCGATGAGGTCGCTCTTGGCCTCAAGTTCGGCTTCCACTTCGGGTTCTGGCAGAGGCTCGAGCTTGGGCGATTCCTCGTAGGGGTCGCGGGTGTATTCTTCGGGTGGCTCGATGTTGCTGAGGCTGGAGAGGCTGTCGGCTTCGGGCAGGCGGATGTGGAAGGAGAAGGTGCTGCCCTTGCCCTCGACGCTCTCGACGCAGATTTCCCCGCCCATCAGGCGGCAGAGGCGCTGCGAGATGGCCAGCCCCAGCCCCGTGCCGCCAAAGCGTTTGCTGATGCTGCGGTCGGCCTGAGTGAAGGGCTGGAAGAGCTGCTTCACGCGGTCGGGCGAGATGCCGATGCCGGTGTCGGTGACCTGAAAATGTATGGTGTGGAGCGCGTCGGAGTCCGGCTCTTCGATCGACATGCGCAGGGTGACGCTGCCTTCGGAGGTGAATTTGATGGCGTTACTCAGCAGGTTGAGCAGGATCTGCCGCAGGCGGTCGTGATCGCCTTCCATGCGGGTGGGCGCCGAGGGCGAGTCGTTGTGAAAGGAGATTTTGACCGGATCATCTTCGGCGCGGAGGCGCACGCTTTCGAGCGCCTCGATCGCGGTGGCCTCGACGTCGAAGGGCTCCTGATCGAGTTCCAGACGCCCGCTCTCGATGCGCGAAAAGTCGAGGATGTCGTTGATGATGTTGAGCAGGGCGTTGGCGTTGCGGTTGATGAGGTCGACAAAGTTGCGCTGATCCTCGTCGAGGTTGGTGTCGACCAGCAGCTCGGCAAAGCCCAGCACGGAGTTCATCGGCGTGCGAATTTCGTGGCTCATCACGGCCAGGAACTCGCTCTTGCTCTGGTTGGCGGCCTCGGCGGTCTCCTTGGCCGACTGCATTTCTTCCTGCGCTCGGACGATGTCGCTGACCTCGGTCTGGACGGCGATGTAGTGGGTCACGCGCTCCTGCTGGTCACGCACCGGCGCGATGGCGAAGCGGCTCCAGGCGTGCTCGCCGTTGCCTTCGTTGCGGCGCAGGGTGAGCGCAATCTCGCGCCCCTCGCTCATGGCCGACTGAAGGCTGGCGCGCGCGCTCGCCTCAAAGTCCTCATCCAGCAGCGGCTGGCCGGGCAGGCTGACGGGTTCGCGGTCGTTCATTTCGGCGAAGCAGGTGTTGGCAAAAATGATGGGGTAATGCGGCGGCTGGTTGCTGGCGATGGCGATGCCGCAGCTGGCCTCGGTGAGCGCCTGTTCGCGCAGGTGCAGCGCCTCCAGACTCTTGATCCGCTGGCTGACATCCCGCAGGCTGGCGATCAGCTCGTCGCGCCCATTGCGCTCGGGGCTGCTGGCCAGCCGCATCCGCGCCTCGATCCAGCGCTCGCTGCCATCCGCGCTGGGCACCCTGAAGTTGCAGCTCGCCTGCCCCTCCTGACGCGCCCGCGCCAGCGCATCAGACAGCGTTGCGCGGTCGGCCTCCAGCACATGATCTTGCAGCGCCGCGCCCAGCAGTTCGCCCGGCGACTTCTCCAGCACGCTCCGGCAGGCACCCGAAAGATAGAGGCACTCGCCACCCGCAGCCAGACGCGCGACGACGTCCGAGGCGTGCTCGGAGATGAAGCGGTAGTGGCTCTCGCTCAGGCGCAGCGCCGTCTCGGTCTGCTTGCGTGCGCTGATGTCGAGCAGTGTGCCGACGTAGGTCTCGGCGCTGGGCTCGCCGGGCTGCTGTTGCGCCAGCAGTTGCACCCAGCAGCGCACCCCGTCGGCGCGAATGACCTTGATCTCCATGCTGAGCGTCTGAACCTGCCCGCGCGCCAGCCGAAGAGCCGCCCGCAGCAGCCGCCGCCGCTCCTCGGGCGCGATGC
>CAYQTM010000047.1:0-8561 GCA_964420355.1 uncultured Opitutales bacterium | reverse complement strand
CTGCACCGGCGAGTGCTTCGCGCGGCTCTGGCTGCATGTGACGCACCTGATTGTCGAGGGCAAAAAAATGTCGAAGAGCCTCGGTAACTTCTTCACGCTGAGGGACTTGCTGGCGAAGGGGCACAGCGCTGCCGAGCTGCGCTACGGGCTGCTGATGGGGCATTACCGGCAGCAACTGAACTTCACCTTCGACTCGCTGCACGCCGCGCGCACTGCCCTGCAACGCCTGGCGCGGCTGGAGCGCGACCTGCGCGAGGCGGCAGGCTCCGGCACCAAGGCGCTGAAATACAAGCAGCTCGCCGGCAAGCCCAACCCGGCGACCGAGGGGCGGCTGGGGTGTTTTGCGCCCGCCTGGGAGTCGCTGCTGGACGACCTCAACGCCCCGGAGGCGCTGGGCCGGCTCTTCACCGCCGCCAAGGATTTGGAGAAGCGCCTGCGCGGGAAGGAGCTGTCGGCGGCGGAGGCCAGCGAGGCGCTCGCCGGGCTGCAATTTCTGGTGCATGCCTTCGGGTGGGAGCTGCCCGAGCCGCGCGATGAGGCGGTCGCCGAAGCGCCCGAAGCCATCCGCAAGCTGGCCGAGCAGCGCTGGCAGGCCAAGCAGGCCAAGGACTTTGCCACCGCCGACCGCCTGCGCGATGCGGTCGCCGAGGCGGGCTGGACGATCCGCGACAAGCCGGGCGGTTATGATGTGCTGCCGAAAAGCTGAGCAATGCTTTTCACCATCTGGTTGATGCGATTACCATCAATACCCAATATGCTTTACCGAAATCGATAACTCTCATTCTCGTAGTTCTTCGGTGTAAGCCACGAGAGCAGTTAGATACGACCGTCGGCCTGATGGTAGCGGTCGTAGGCGTTGATGATGCGCTGGACGAGCGGGTGGCGCACCACGTCGGAGTCGTCGAAAAAGAAGACGGCGATGCCCTCGGTGTTGTCGAGCACGTCGATGGCCTGGCGCAGGCCGCTGGCCTTGGAGCGCGGGAGGTCGATCTGGGTGATGTCGCCAGTGATCATCATCCGGCTGCCCTCGCCGAGGCGGGTGAGGAACATTACCATCTGCTCGGGCGTGGTGTTTTGCGCCTCGTCGAGGATGATGCTGGCGCGAGAGAGGGTGCGCCCGCGCATGTAGGCCAGCGGCGCGATCTCGATCACGTCGCGCTCCATCAGGCGGTGGGTATCCTCCTTGCCCAGCATCTCATACATCGCGTCGTAGAGCGGGCGCAGGTAGGGCAGTATCTTCTCCTCCAGATCGCCTGGCAGAAAGCCCAGCGCTTCGCCGGCCTCGACCGCCGGGCGCGTGAGGATGATCTTCTCGACCTTGCCGGCCAGCAGATCGCTCATTGCGCAGGCCATCGCGAGGAAGGTCTTGCCAGTGCCCGCCGGCCCGGCACCAAACACGATGTCGTGCCCTTGAATCGCCTGCAAATAACGCTTTTGGTTCAGCGTCTTGGGCACCACGGTCTTCTTGCGAATCTGAATGACCAGCGGCTTTTCAAACAGCTCGGCCAGATCTTCCTGACGCCCTTCGGCCACCGTATCGAGCATGTAATCAAACTCGCGCTGCCGCAGATTGAGCCCCTGCGTGCGGCCTTTTTCGAGGTAGCCGAACAGCGCCTCGCCGGCCTCGACCGCCTCCGCACCGCCCTCCAGCGTCACCCAATCGTCGCGCGTCACCAGCTTCAAATCCAGCCGCTCTTCAATCCGCGCCAGATTGCGCGCATCACCTGCATAAAGCTGGTGCAAAAACCGGCCACTCGGAAAATTCAGGGTCAACTCAGCCATAAACAGGAGCGCGGGGCGTGGAGCTACCTTGGGTCAAGCCACTCAAAACCGCAACCGATTATCCCGGCAAAAACCAAATGTCACCGGGCCTCCTTCATCCAGTGGTATAAGTCGTTGATTTTTGCTCGTGAGGGGGATGATTGAAAGTCAGAGCGTTATGCCGGACTCAGGCTTGGGCGGGCGAGTTTGGCGCTGGCGAGGACGCGCGCGCGGTTGGTCTGGCTGAGGGGGTAGAGCGGCGGGCGGCAGGCGTCGCTGGCGATCAGGCCGCTCTCCTTGAGGAGCGCCTTGACGGGGACGGGGTTGGGTTCGATGAAGAGGTCGCGGAAGAGCGGGTAGCAGCGCAGGTGAATGGCGCGCGCCGCTTGCAGGTCGCCGCCACGCGCGAGGCGCACCATTTCGACCAGCTCCGCCGCCAGCCAGTTGCTGGCCACGCTGATCACGCCCTCGGCACCCGCCGCGATAAAAGGCAGGGTCAGGCCATCGTCGCCGCAGAGGATCAGGTAGTCCTCGCCCGCCCGCAGGCGCAGGTCGCTCACCTTGTCGCAAGAGCCGCCCGCCTCCTTGACGCCCAGCACATGCGGGTGCTGTTCATAGAGGCGCAGGCAGGTGTCGTTGGAAATATCGATCACGCAGCGCCCAGGGATCGAATAGAGAATGATCGGGCGCTCGGTCGCCTCGGCCACTGCCGAAAAGTGGCGAAACAGCCCCTCTTGGGTCGGCTTGTTATAATAGGGCGCGACCTGTAGCATGGCGTCGACCCCGATGGCGTCGGCGGCGCGGGTCAGCTCGACGGCCTCCTGCGTCGAGTTCGAGCCGGTGCCTGCGATGACCGGTACACGCCCGTTGGCCACCTGCATGACGCGCTGAATCACCTCGGCGTGCTCATCGTGGCTCAGCGTGGGCGACTCGCCCGTGGTGCCGACCGCCACCAGCCCCTGAATCCCCTCGCTGATCTGCTGCTCGACCAGCGCCTCAAGGCTCGCCCAATCCACCGCGCCCTCGGGGGTCATTGGCGTGACCAGGGCGGTGCTGACTCCTGAAAAATCCTGTGCTTGCATGATGCCTCAGGAGATTGGGTCGCCATCGCTCAAGCGTCCAGCAAAAAGGGTGTATGAATTTTCCGCCGCCCTCGCTCAGCACGACGACCCCCCGCCTGCCTTCGGCCACGCGGCATTCGCCAGAATGCCGAACCTTTTTATGCAAGCGCGGCCTTCATCTCCGTCATTTCAAAACGGCCAGATGCGCGGGATAAGGAGCATGCTGATGAGGAAGTAGAGCAGGTTCATGCTGAGGCCGGCCTTGAGGAAGTCGGCGAAGCGGTAGTTGCCCGCGCCATAGACGTAGGTGTTGGTCTGGTAGCCGATCGGGGTGGCAAAGCTGGCCGAGGCGGCGAGGGTGGCCGCGATGACGAAGGGGCGGCTGTCGACCCCGAGCGACTCCGCCAAGCCGATGCCGAGCGGCACCATGATGACTACGGTGGCGTTGTTGGAGAGGGTCTCGGTGAGGATGGAGGTGGTGAGGTAGAGCAGCGCGAGGAGCACCATGTTGCGCAGGCTGGGCGGCACGTCCTGGCCGAGGCTGACGAGGCCGTTGGCGATGACCCCGACCGCGCCCGAGCTTTCCATCGCGACGCCGATGCCCAGCATCCCAAAGATGAGCAGCAGGATCGACCAGTCGATAGAGGCGTAGGCGTCCTTGGGGCGCAGGGTTTTGGTGAGGAAGAGCACGACCGCACCCAGCAGCACCGCCAGCTCGATGGGCAGGAGGTTGAAGCTGGCCGAGACGATGACGCCCGCCGCCACGCCGAGCGCGATGGGCAGCTTGCGCCCCTGCGCCCGCGCCGAGACGCGCCCTTCGTCGAGCAGCAGGATGTCCTTGCCGCGCCGCAGGTTTTCGATGGCCTCCTCGGTGCCCATCATCAGCAGGGTGTCGCCGAATTGCAGGGTGAGGTTGCCGAGCTGCTCACGCACGTTGCGCCCGTGCCGGTGCACGGCGACGATCACCATGCGGTAGCGCTGGCGAAAATTCACCTCGCGGATGCGTCGCCCAGCGAGCCAGGAATTTGGCCCGATCACACCCTCGACGATCATGCCCGCCTCGGTGGCGATCTGCTCGACGCCCAGCCCGCGCTCCGCCCCGAGGTCGACCCCGCGAATCTCCCGTGCGCGCGCCACCCCGTGGGGTCGGCAGGCCAGCACCAGCCGGTCGCCTGCCTGCAGCGGCACGGCCTCGATCTCGCCCGGCACGGCCACCCCGTGACGCACGATTTCGAGCGTCCGCACGCCTTTGGCATGGGTCAGCCCGCACTCCTTGAGGGTCTGGCCGACCGCCGCCGAGTCGGCTTTGACAAAGGCTTCGGTGATGTATTCGCGGCGCTCTTCCTCGGAGAGGATGGAGGTCAGGTTCTCGCGGTGGGGCAGCAGGCGGTTGCCAAAAAACATCAGATACAGCACGCCGCAACCGAGGATGGGCAGCCCCACCATCCCCATCTCGAACATGCCGAGCGCCGGCAGGCCGCGGTCGGCCAGTATCCCGCTCGCGAGAATGTTCGTGCTGGTGCCGATCAGCGTGCAGGTGCCGCCCATGATCGACACGTAGGAAAGCGGGATGAGCAGCTTGGAGGCCGGGATGCCGAGGTGCCGCGCGAGGGTCAGAATCATCGGCAGCAGCACGACCACCACCGGGGTGTTGTTGATGAAGGCCGACATGCCGCCGACCAGCAGCGCCATCGCGAGGATAATGACGGCATAATTGGCCGACTTCAGCCGCATGAAGACCGCCGCCAGCTTGTCGATCGCGCCGGTCTGCTCCAGCGCCGCGCTGAGGATGAACATGCCCGCGATGGTAATCGGCGCAGGGTTGGAAAAGACATCGAAGAGCGTCTCCATCCCCGGCAGGCGCTCCGAGCCACTCACAATCGCCACCAGCGCAATCAGCCCGAAGGAAGCCAGCGCAGTCACATCCGGCGACACCTTCTCCCAGATAAAGCTGACCAGCGCCCCAATCAGCACCGCAAAGACAAAGATGGCTTCCCAAGGCATCGCTGCTATTTCAGAAGGAAAACGGCCAGAGTGCAAAGGCTAAAGCTGGCTGGGCGTAGTTCTTAAAATCGACGACCACCCCGCCGAACTGAGCCACGGCCTAGCCGAAGAGCTGCCCGAGAAAGCCGCTGAAACTGGCGAAGGCGAGGTAGGCTCCGCCCAGCAGACCGGCCACCAGCGCCAGCAGCACCACCCCGAGACGCAAAGTCAGCGTGCAGACAAAGGCCGCCAAACTGATCGCCACCACGGCACCCACCAGCTCGGGCGAGCCGGCCACCCAGAAGACGTAGCCAAAGAAGCCTGCCCCGAGCATCGCCCGCGCCCGCAGCAGACCAAAGATGTCGGTCATTGAGAGGAAGAGCAAGAGCGCCAGCAGGAGGTCGATCAGGCCGATGATCAGAATCGGATTGACCAGCCCCATCCACTCCTGATCGGCGATAGCCGCTTGAATGTCGGGAATAAAGGGGTAAAGCAGCGCACCTCCGCTAAACAGCATGATCACGCCCAACAGCGGGGTGATGAGCAGCGCCGCCAGGTTCTCGGTGCGCTCTTTGTGGCGCAGGTGTTTGGTCTCCTCGGTGCGCCCCTCGGCGGCGGCCAGCATCTCGTCGACGTCGACCCCATCCTCTTCGGCCTCTTCCATCTCGCGGGCACGCTCCTGCTCGCGCAGCTCCTGCCGGTCACGCGCGAGCGACAGGCGTTTCTTCTCTGGAAACACCTTCTGCACCAGCTCTTCCTGATCCCCAATCGCCACCCAGTCCTCCTGCTTGGCGTCGTAGTAAAGCGTCTCGCGGTCGATCTGCTTGGCCTCGCCCAGCGACACCAACTGATCGAGCCGGTAGGGGCCACGCGGGGAGTCCTCGGCACCCGAGCGAATATAGAATTCCTTTTGATCCATGGGGAAGTAGCCTTGGGCGACCCCTAAAAAACAGCATTCCACCCATCGCAGCAAGACCTAACTGCGCCCTGGGGTAAATCCCAGCCACTTCCCCGCCTCAGCGTCCACTGTAAAAATTGGGGTGGAAATGGGAAACTGCGCATTCAGAATCGACAACCTCGCCCGAAAGGCTTACCCTGCTGTTATGGACAGAACTCCATTGAAGTATGCCATTGATCGGGGCATTCCTTTTACTCTCGTGACCGCCAGCGGTGATCGCTACAGGGTGCCTCATCGCGATCATATCTCGATCTCCCCGAAAGGCACTTATGTGACTGTGTTCGACGATGACGATGGTTTTTATGTCTTGCCGTTGCTGACCGTCGTCGCGCTGGAGTCCACCACGGGCGAGCGAATCGAGAATAAGGGCTGATACCAAGCGTTCGAAATTAGCCGCTCTTGGTGGCTGAGGTCGCCTTTTGTGAGTCGAGTTTCAGTGCGCAGCCTTCGTTGATGAGTTTGCGGAGGTCGGCAATTTTGGGCGGTTTGACGATGTGCTCGTCGAAGCCAGCCTGGCGGGTGCGCTCGCGGTCTTTTTCCTGTGCCCAGCCGGTCAGGGCGACGAGGAAGACGTCGCTGCCCCAGTCGGTCTGCCGTATTTTTTTCGCGGCTTCGTAGCCATTGAGCACCGGCATGCCGATGTCCATGAGCACGACTTGGGGCTGAAATTGGGCACCGATTTCGAGGGCTTGCTCGCCGTTGTGCGCAATTTTGATTTCGTGGCCGACCTTGTTGAGGGCGATGGCGAGCACTTTGGTGGCGGGGACGTTGTCGTCGGCAATGAGGATGCGGCACTTGCGGTCGTCGGCTCCATCCTCGGTTGCGGGCGGTTTGTCGGCGGGGCGCGCACTCTGGTTGATCGCCTTGTCGAGGGGCAGAAAGATGGTGAAGGTGCTGCCTTTGCCGGTGCCGGGGCTTTCTACCTCGATGCTGCCGCCGTGCATTTCGATCAGGGTTTTGACGAGAGTGAGGCCGATCCCGAGGCCGCTGTGGCCGAACTCGGGCGAGGTGGCCTGCGTGAACATGTCGAAGATACGATCCTTGAGCAATGGGTCGATCCCGTCGCCATTGTCGCTGACTGCGATTTGCACGCAGTCATTTTTCTGGTGGCAGTGAAGCTTTATCTCGCCGCCGTTACGGGTGTATTTGGCGGCGTTACCGAGGAGGTTGGCGATAGCCTGAGTCAGGCGTGCAGCGTCGGCCTGCGTCATGAGACCGGGGCAGGCGTTGAACGCCTCGAAGCGGTGACCACGCTCTTGGAACAGGGGCTGGACGGTAGAAACGGCGGTGTCGATGACCTCGTCGATGCAGACCGGCTCCCGCTGGAGCCGGAACTGCCCGCGATTGATGCGCGCGATGTCGATCAGATCGTCGACCAGGCGCACCATTTGATCGAGCTGGCGCTCGAGCATGTATTGGGTGTCGCGAAAGTCTGCGGAATCCGGCGGCACCATTTTCATCACCTCCAGACCGTTACGCAGGGGTGCGAGCGGGTTGCGCAGCTCATGCGCGAGGGTGGCGAGGAACTCGTCCTTGCGGCGATCGGCCTCGAGAAGGGCAGCCTCGGCCTCTTTTTGCTGGGTGATGTCCTGAAAAAGGCCGATGACGCGGACGGCCTGCCGATCTTTGCCCTCGCCCTCGAAGAGCGTCTGTCCCCAGTCGCGAATCCATCGAATCTGCCCGTCGGGGCGCTGGATACGGTATTCCATCTGATGCCGTCCGTCGCCACTGGGTTCGAGCGACTCAGCTACAAGCCGGTCGAAGGCCGCGCGGTCTTCGGGGTGGACGATTTCGCGGATTTCGAGTGTCTGGGCAGTGTGTTGGCCGGGGTGGCCGAAAAGTTCGCTCAGCTCGGGCGACCAGTAGACCCTTTGCTTGCGCACGTCGTAATCGTAGTTGCCGAAGCGCGCGGCGGCGGCGGCCAGTCGGTAGCGCTCCTCGCTGAGCCGCAGCCGGGTCTCGGCCAGATGCCGTTCGGTGTCGTCGATGGCGGTGTAACAAAAGCGCTCGCAGCCGTTGTCGCCCGGCCCGATATGAGCGACCGTGATATCGAGCGACAGGCCAACCGCCTCCTCTGGATGCTTGCAACCCTGATTGATGAAGGCAGAGAAGCGGACGGGCTTGCCAGTGGCCTGCGCCTTGCGGAAGTGGGCAATGGCGTTGTCCACGCGCCATTGGGACACCTTGAGATCTTTGACGGCCCATTTGCCCTGCGTCTCGCCGGGTTTGAGTCCGTGCCAGTGCTCGGTGGCCGCGTTGTCGAAGACGTGCAGCATATCGTGCCCGTCCGGCGGCACATCGGTGAGTCCCATGAGCGGCGGCGCGTTGTCGAGAAAGTTGCGCAGCCAGCGTTGTTGCTTTTCCTCGGTGTCCTCCTTGCCCAGGGCATGGATGAGGGCGTTATTGAGCGTGTTGGCGAAGCTCTCAAAGCTCAGCAGACGCCGCCTGATGAACTGGTGCGGGGCATAGCCGAAACACTCCCGCAGGTCGGCGACTGGTGCCTGATCGGGCACGATGATGACGAGCGGCCCAGTGGTCGAGGCGCAGAGCCGCTTGATTTCCGCGACATTGGTGAAGTCCTCCGTCTCCTCGATAACCGCGCAGTGGCGGTTCGACCATGGATTGACCTCCTTCAGCGATCGAGCATCAAAACATGCGACCGACCTCCCCGACAACTCCCCCAACCAAGCGCTGAGCTTGGACTTCCCCTCTGAAGTGGCGTAATAAAGGGTGAACGCCCAGTCGCTGTGATCCATAAAGTTCATAAGTAAAGCCGCACTGCGTGGGCATGGCAAGGT
>CAYQTM010000046.1:0-8708 GCA_964420355.1 uncultured Opitutales bacterium | reverse complement strand
ATACTCGCAACACGCTCCATAGAGAAGGCCAAGGACGTCTGGTTCACCATCCCTCCCCCCCCCCTCCCTCTCCCCCCCCCTCCCCCCTCCTCCCCCTTTGCGCCCCTTCGCCGTCTTCTTGCGCTCGCCCGCGGCCTCTCTTCTCTGGCTGCTTTTGCGGCCCTCTTGCTCCCGGCGCTCGCTTTTGCGACGCTTCCCCGCCCCGCGGTATCCGCCCCGGTCTCCAGTGGTGGCCCGCCGGCCGCCGGGCTTTTGGGACGGGGGGGAGCGGGGGCGGCAGCGCCTGGGGCGGGAGCCGCAGAGGGAGCTGGATTTCGGGCTGGACGCCGACGAGGAGGCGGCGGTGAACGATGGAGGGAATCCGCTGCTGGCCGCCTGGGGGCGTCCGGGGCAGGACTTGTTTCGGCAGATGCTCGACTTGGGGATCGAGGCCGAGGCGGAGGATTTTGTCGAACCTAACCCCGCCAGCCTGCTCGGCAAGGTGCAGCGCGACGTCCTCGAAATGCGCGACGGCACCACGGAACCCCAGCCGAGCCAGCCCTGCGAGTCGATCCACTGGACGAGCTGCCACAGTCCCGAGCGCGAGGTTGAGGCGCTGCGCGATTACCTGCTGGACTGCTTCGAGCGCCTGCCGGGGCTGCGTCCGCGCGATGTGCTGGTGCTGACGCCCGACATCGAGGTCTACGCGGGCGCGATCGAGGCCACCTTCGGCAAGCCCGAGCCCGGCCTGCCCGCGCTGCATTTCAGCGTGGCCGACCGCGCGCCGCGCCGCGATCTGCCGGGGATCGACGCCTTTTTCCACCTGCTGGAGCTGGTCGACCAGCGCCTCAATGCCCGCGAGGTCTATGATTTCCTTTGCCGTCCGACCCTGCGCGCGCGCATGGGCTGGAGCGACACCGATCTGGGGCGGCTGCGCGAGTGGATCGGCGCTGCGGGCGTGCGCTGGGGGCTCTCTCGCGAGGAGCGGCAGCGCAGCAGCTCGCTGGAGGCTCCGACCACCTGGGCAGACGGGCTGGGGCGTCTGCTGCTCGGGTGGGCGGCGGGCGAGGCACCGGGGCTGATCTGGCGGGGTCTCGCGCCCAGCGTGAGCGTCGGCAGCGGCGAGGCCGAGCTGCTGGACGGGTTGATCCGCGCCGTCGAGCTGCTGGAGCAAACCGTCGCCGACCTGCGCGAACCGCGTCCCGCCGCCGAGTGGCCGGATTTGCTCGAAACCGTGCGCGAGCGGCTCTTCACCCACGACGACCGTCAGGATGCCGAGGCCGCCGACGCCATCCACCGGGGCATCGAGCGCCTTCGCGCCGAGTTGGGTGCCGCCGAGGGGCTGCTGGATTGCCGCACCGCCCGCCAGGCGCTGGAGGCGCTGGTCGAGCCGCCGATGGGCGGAGGCGGTTTTCTGCGTGGCGGCATAACGTTCTGTGAAATGCGCCCCCTGCGCAACGTCCCGGCGCGGGTCATCGCCGTGCTCGGCCTCAACGACGGCACCTTTCCCCGCAGCGGCACGCGCCCCGAATTCCACGCCATCCGCAAGGCCGAGCGCCGGGTGGGCGACAGCTTCCCCGACGAGCTCGACCGCTTCCTCCTCCTCGAAACCCTGCTCGCCGCCCGCGAGCGCCTCTATCTCAGTCACTGTGGCCAGTCGCCGCGCGAGGGCAGCGAACAGCCGCCCGCCAGCGTGCTCACCGAGCTGCACGACTACCTCGACGCCGCCTACCCCGGCGCGCTGCCGCCCCCGCGTGCCCCGGAACGCCGCGCCATGCACCCCTTTGGCCGCGCTGAGTTCGCCGAGCCGCCGCGCAGCTATTCGAGTCGCTTTGCAAGCATCGCCCGCCGCCTCACCCAGCCGCCCAGCCCCGGTCAGGCGCTGGTCGATGCGCCGCTGCCCGACCTCCCGCCCGAGGATCCGCGCCGCGAGTTCTCCCTCGGCGGCCTGGCTCAGGCGCTGGTGAATCCGCTGCGCTTTTTCCTGACCGAGCGCCTGAAGATGGACTTGCGCACCCGCTTCGAGGCGCTCGAAGAGGTCGACGCGCTGGAGGTCGACGGCCTCCAAGCCTACCAACTGCGCCGCGACCTGCTCGACCAGCTCCTCCGCCACGAATCGCCCGAGGCCGCCCGCGAGCGCCATCAGGCCGCCGGATGGCTCCCGGTCGGCGAGGCTGGCGAAGTGGTTTTCGACCGCGCCCTCTTCGAAGCCCGCCCGCTCGCCAGCGCCGCCGAAGCCATCGTCACCACCCGGCAGCCCCGCTGGGAAAACCTCCACACCCGCTTCGCGCGCACCCCTCTCAGCGACCGCCTCGGCCCGCTCTACGGCGACGCCCTCCTGCTGCTCGAAGCGGGCAAGCTCGACAGCAAGCGCCGCATCCGCGCCTGGCTTCAGCACCTCGCGGCCAGCGCCTTCGCCGACATCCCCGCCACCACCCACCTCCTCTGCACCGACGCCCATCTCTGCCTCCAGCCCCTCGACCCCAACGCCGCCCGAGCGACCCTCGAAGCCCTCCTCGACCACGCTCTCGGCTGCCTCAATCAGCCCCGCGCCCTCCTTCCGGACACTACCTACGCCTGGGCCGAAGCCCGCTTCGTGCCCTCACCTAACGCCCGCACCACGCCCGACCAGAAAGCGCACACCGCCTATCGCGACGAAGTCGCCAACCTCCCCGAAACCCTCCTCTGCTACCCCGAAGCCCCGCCCCTCGACCTCCAGGCCACCGCCCAACTCGGCCAAGCCCTTTGGAAAGATTTCTTCGCAGCCCAGCTCGCCGAAAACCACTCGAATGATTGAGGTTGGCATTGCGAAAAAGGGTAGGGCGCTTTAAAGCTCGTTTATGGCATTTTCCAGAGATTTCGACGAACGCCCGCTCTCCGTCGGGGAGTGGTTGGTAACGCTGATTGTCGCCGCCATCCCGATCGTGAACCTCATCGCTCTCCTCTGGTGGGCGTTTTCCAGCGGCGGCAATTTGAATCGACGCAACTGGGCGCGCGCCTCTTTGGTGCTCATGCTCGTCGCCGTTTTTGTGATGATTCTACTCAGTGGCCTCGGCCTGGCTGGCTAGCGCTTATGTCGGATGCACCTGCCATACAAGTCCAAGGGCTGACGAAGGATTTCGCCAGTGGGCTGCGCGGGCTGCGGGTGCGGGCGGTGGAGGATTTGTCGCTCACGGTGCCGGTGGGCGGGGTGTTTGGATTGCTGGGGCCTAACGGGTCGGGAAAAAGCACCACGATCAAGGTGCTGCTCGGGCTGGTCGAGCCGACGCGCGGGCACTGCACGGTGTTTGGCGAGCCGGCGGGCAGCTTTGCCGCGCGCCGCCGGGTGGGTTATCTGCCCGAGGCACCTTATTTTTACCGCTACCTGAGCGGGCGCGAACTGGTGCGTTTTTACGGGAAGCTCTGCGGGGTGCCGCGCGGGGAGATCGCCGAGAAGGCGGACGCGGTGATCGGGCTGGTGGGGCTGAGCGAGGCGGCGGATCGGCGCGTGGGCACCTATTCCAAGGGCATGCTCCAGCGCATCGGGCTGGCGCAGGCGCTGGTGCACGATCCCGACCTCGTCATCCTAGATGAGCCGACTGCCGGCGTCGACCCCATCGGCTCGGCGGAAATCGGCGAGCTGATTCACGAACTCAAGCGGCGCGGCAAGACGGTGCTGCTCTGCTCGCACCTGCTCAGCCAAGTCGAGGGGCTTTGCGACGAGCTGGCCATCCTCGACCGAGGGCGGCTCATCCTCGGCGGGACGGTCGCCGAGCTGGCCAGCCGCAGCGAATCGACTGCCCTTCGCCTGCGCGGACGCCTGACCCCAGCCTTGCGCGAGGAGCTGGAGGCACTGCTCGGCCGCCACGAGGCCAGCCTCGACGCCGGGGCACCGCGCCTCGACCTCGACGCCCTCTTCCTCAGCCAAGTGCGCCGCAGCCGCAGCGCCCGCGAGGCCACCGCTTCCGACGCGCCCGCGCCCGCGACCGACAACCCGGAGGACGCCCGATGAATCCCCTGCGCCGCATTGGTCTGCTGACTGCCAACACCTTTCTGGAGGCGGTTCGCCAGCGTTTTTTCAATCTGCTGCTCCTGCTCTCGGTCGGCTTTGTGCTCGGCTCGCTGATCTTTCGCACCTTCAACTTTGGCGAGGGCGAACTCAAATTTATCGCTGACTTCGGGATGGGAGCGCTCACCCTCTTTGGCGCGATCCTCGCCATCGTCACCACCGCGCAGCTCTATTTCAGCGAACTCGACAACCGCACCGCCCTGACCCTGCTCGCCAAACCCGTCCGCCGCCTCGACCTGCTGCTCGGCAAGTTTCTAGGGGTTGGGCTACTGCTGTTCATCTTTTCGGCAGTCATCGTGGCGCTGCTCGCCGCCATCCTGCGCCTGCGCGAGGCCGAGCTGCGCGAGACCGCCGAGACCCTCCGCTACGCCGATCTGCTCCTGCTGCTGGGCGTGCAATGGCTCAAGTTTGCCCTGCTCAGCGCCATCACGCTCTTCATCGCCAGCTTTGCCCGCAGCAACCTCTTCACCGTCGCGACCAGCTTCATGGTGCTGCTGATCGGCCACCTGCAATACATCGCCCAGAGCGCCTACGCCGACGCCGATTCGCTCCTCACGCGCCTGCTCACCGGCACCCTCAGCCTGCTCTTCCCCAACCTGCAAGTCTTCAACATCGGCGACCACCTCCTCTTCGCCGGCACCACCGCCATCCCTGCCATCGACTTCTTCCGCATCGCCGCCTACGGCATCGCCTACAGCGCCCTCTTCCTCGCCGCCGCAGCCCTCACCTTCCGCACCCGCGAACTATAACAAAATCAGGGTGCCCTGCCCAATCTTCGCCTTATCAAAAGCTTCTTATGCCGCATTTGGGGCTGGTCGGTGTGACAGGAGAAATTGGGCCTGATCTTGTAGAAGGGCAGGGGAGTCAGCGGTTGTGGAGCGGGCGGACGATGATTTTGGCGGCAGCTTGGCTGCCGAGGGTGAGTTCGCGCTGGTCGCGGAGGTTGAGGGTGAGGCTGTCGGCGATGGGGTCGTTGGCGCGCACACGCAGGCGATGGGTCGGGGCGAGGCCGTTGCGGCGGGCGAAGGCGACGAAGACCTCGCTGTGGTCGCTCAGGCCGACCACCTGATAGGCGCCTGGCTCGGCCTCGACCAGCGGCAGGCGCAGGTCGCGCGGCATCTCGCCCTCTGCGGTGGGGATGGGTGCGCCGTGCGGGTCGTGGGTGGGTTCGCCGAGCAGGGCAGAGAGGCGGTTGACCAGGTCGTCGCTCATCGCATGTTCCAGATTTTCGGCCTCCTCGTGCACCTGCGCGCCCTCCATGCCCACCGTTTCCACCAGAAACAGCTCGATGATGCGGTGGCGTCGCAGAATTTGCAGCGCACTGCGCCGACCTTCCTCCGAGAGCGCCGCGCCCCGATGCGGGCGGTAGTCGATCAGGTCGGTCTCGCGGCTCAGGCGCTTAATCATGCTCGTGACCGTGCCCGGCACCAGCTCAAGCTGCCGCGCGAGATCGCCCAGCGACACTGCTTCCTGTTCCGGCTGCGCCTCGGTCAAGTGGTAGAGCGCCTTGAGGTAATTTTCGACGGTCGAGCTTGGCATAAGCAAATGTTGAGTTGACAATAATAGAAAAATAGATTTTGACTAGTCAAAAATAGCGCATCTTAAAAAATGAAAACTTTATGCATGATTTCGTTGGCGCTGGGGCTGAGCCTGGCAAGCCTCTTCGCCCAGCCCGAAAAATATCCTTACCGTGTGGCGGCGACGGTGGGCATGATTACGGACATTGTCCGCAATGTGGCAGGCGACAAGGCCGAGGTGACGGGCATCATTGGCGAGGGCGTCGACCCGCACCTCTACAAGCCCACGCGCAACGACGTTGTGACCCTCCAGCGAGCCGACATTATCTTTTACAACGGCCTGCTGCTCGAAGGCAAGATGACGGATGTGCTCGTGCGGGTGGCGCGTCAGGGCAAGCCCGTCCACGCCGTGACCGAGGAGCTGCTGGAGTCGCCCGGCTATGTGATTACGGACAGCGAGGCGCATTACGACCCGCACGTTTGGATGGATGTAAAGGGCTGGCAGCGCGCGGTCGAGGTGGTGACGCGCTCGCTGAGGGCCTTCGACCCCGCCAACGCGGCGCTCTATACGGCGAACGCCGAGGCCTATCTGGCGCAACTTGGGGCGCTCGATGCCTACGCGGCGGAAGTGCTCGGCTCGATCCCCGAGTCGCAGCGCATTCTGATCACCGCGCACGACGCCTTTGGCTACCTCGGGCGCGCGTATGGGATCGAAGTGCGCGGGATTCAGGGCTTGAGCACGGAATCGGAGGCGGGTGTGCGCGACATTGAGGCGCTGGTCGAGCTGATCGTCGAGCGGCAGATTCCGGCGGTCTTCGTTGAGACCTCGGTGGCCGACAAAAACGTGCGCGCGCTAGTCGAAGGCACCCGCGCCCAGGGGCACGAGTTGAAGGTCGGCGGCAGCCTCTTTTCAGACGCGATGGGCGAACCCGGCACCTATCAAGGCACCTACATCGGCATGATCGACCACAACGTCACCACCATCGCCCGCGCCCTCGGCGGCACCGCACCCGCTGGCGGCATGAGTGGCAAGCTGGCCGCCGCCGAATAAACCTCGTGGGCGCGCCCGAGCGAAACTGGCGTTTGGGCTTGCGACCGGGGCGGGGTCGGCCAAGGATATGCCCATGCATGACCCCCGTTTTGAGCAGTTGGCCGATGTGCTCGTCGGCTTTTCGACCGACGTGAAAAAAGGCGACAAGGTGTTGATCGACGCCTGGGACACGCCGGAGCCAATGGTGCGCGCCCTCGTCCGCACCGTTTATGAAAAGAAGGCGCACCCCTACGTCAACCTCCAGAGCAGCGAGGTCAACCGCGCCGTTTATCAAAAGGCCAAGGAGGAGCAGATCCAGGCGCAGGCCGAGTGGGAGCTGGCGCGTATGCAGGCAATGGACTGCTATATTGCCATCCGCGCCTCGCATAACATCTTCGAAACCAGCGACATCCCGAGCAGCCGTATGCAGATGATCCTGCGCGCAATGCGCCCGGTGCTCAACTACCGCGTCGACAAGACCCGCTGGACGGTGTTGCGCTGGCCCACCTCGGCGATGGCGCAGCAGGCCATGATGAGCACCGAGGCCTTCGAGGAGTTTTACTTCCGCGTCTGCACTCAGGACTACGCGCGGATGGAGCCGGGCATGGCGGCGCTCAAGGCGGCGATGGAGGCCACCGAGAAGGTCGAGATCAAGGGGCCGGGCACCGATCTGCGCTTCTCGATCAAGGACATTCCGGCGATTACCTGCGGCGGCAAGCACAACATCCCCGATGGCGAGGTCTTCACTGCGCCCGTGCGCGAGAGCGTCGAGGGGCACATCACTTACAACGCGCCGACCGTCTATCAGGGGGTGTCTTTCGACAACGTGCGGCTCGAGTTCGAGGGCGGGAAGATCATCAAGGCGACCAGCTCGAACACCAAGCGCCTGAACGAGATTCTGGACTCCGACGAGGGCGCGCGCTACGTCGGCGAGTTTGCGATTGGGTTCAACCCGCACATCACCGAGCCCATGCGCGACATCCTCTTCGACGAAAAGATCGCGGGGAGTTTCCACTTTACGCCGGGGCAGGCTTACGAGATCGCCGACAACGGCAACCGCTCGCAGGTGCACTGGGACTTGGTCAACATCCAGCGCAAGGAATACGGCGGCGGCGAGATCTACTTTGATGGCGAGCTGATCCGCAGCGACGGCCTCTTCCTGCCCAAAGAACTGCGCAAGCTCAACCCCGACTACCTGCTCGGCAAGCCCGACACCAAGCCCTCGAAGGCGAAATCCGCCGACCGCCCGGCCAAGCCTGCCGCTCGCAAAAAGCCCAAGAAGACCGCCACCAAGGTCAACGTCGCCAAAGCAAAGAAAGCGGTGAAAAAGACCAAGAAGCCAGCGAAAAAAGCGTGAGCGGTCTCAACTGAAGATGCCGTAACGCCCGACGTAAACGGTATAGACGGCCAGGAAGCCGAGTGCCAGCGCGACGCCCCACCAGAGGATGGCCAGCCCGGGTGCGCGGAGGATGGCTGCGGTCAGACCGCCCAGCCCGAGCCAGGCCGCCATCTTGACCAGCAGCCACGGCGCGGTCAGCGGCAGGCTGTATTTGGCGATCAGCCCGAAGCCCGCTACCAGCGACAAGAGCAGCCCCACCCCGCTCGTGATCGACCCCAGCTTGCGCACGCCGGCGTTGGCGCTGCCCGACATGGTGTGCGCGATCAGCGCCCCAAAGCCGAGGAAGATCATCAGGTTGCCGATGGTGTGGAGGACTTGATAAAACGGAATGCTCATGCCGCCATCTTCGCCATTTTGAGCCGCTTGGCAAACATAGAACTGACCCACAAAATCTCGGATCCGCTCCCTGCTTCGCCCGAAAATCCCCGTCGTAACGCAACCACGAGCGTAAGTGCTGGAAAAACCCGGCAGCAACGCCACGCCCCTTCAAATGCCGACGACCCCCATCTCTGATCTTTTTCGAAAGCTCCTACATGGCTATCTGAAAAGTAAGATAGCGGTAATGTCCCATGCCTTTTCATACTTCTGTTTTATGATCCAATACCAGAATCTTAAAAATGGGGCAATTATGAGTGTTCACTTTTGAAGAGGTGGTTATAAGCGCATGCGATGATCGCGCGGGGGGCAGGAATTGCGCTTGTGTCTGGCGCGAAGCGTGGCAAGCTGGGGCATGGT
>CAYQTM010000045.1:0-8746 GCA_964420355.1 uncultured Opitutales bacterium | reverse complement strand
CCATCCGGGTCGATCAGACCCAGACGCAACCAGGCTTCCGCCGGAGTGCGCCCGCCGCCAGTGGTGCTCGGGCCGTCGCCGATCAGGAGGGTCTGGACGGGCGCATGCGCCAGCTTGCGGCTGATGGGGTTGAGCAACGCCCTCCCCTGCCCGTCGACCATCGCAAAAATCTCGGCCTCGCTGTAATCGAGCCGCGCCGAAAGCAGGCCGCCGCGCTCGACCAGATCGCCAAAGAGCCGCCCGCCCTGCGTCAGCGCCGGAAGCAGCGGCAAAATCTCGGCCTCGAACGCGCCCAGCTCCCATTGCTTCGGGACATGGCCGTCCTGCCGCCCGGCGTTACGAAAATACCCGCGCAACGCCTTCCGAAGCCAGGGCAAGAGGATAATGTGGTCGGCGTTGGCCTCCTCGGGGAACTGCGCCAGCGGTGCCTCGCGACCGTAAATGCGCCGCCCGTCGCGCTTGAGTTTGCAGATGCTGCCGACCTTGAGGCTGGCGAGCACGCGCGTGCGCGAGAGGGTCGGATGCCAGCGCTCGCCTTCGCGCAGCCAGGTCTCGCCCAGCTTGACCTTGCGGGGTGCGCGGCGACGCTCCCATTCGCCCGCGCTGTTCTGGATTTCAATCACCTCGCGCGGCTTCTCGGCGTGCCCGTTGAGCCGCGCCGCCATCTCCTCGGTCACCGATTCCGGCTCCTGAGCCCGCTGCTGCAGGGCGCGAAACCCCAGCCGAATCCGCTGCTCGCTGAAGAGTCGCCGCGACACCCGCTCCAGCTCGGCCAGCGGCTCGCGCCCCTGTTCGACTGCCTCCTGCAGCACGCTCAGGCAGACCGGCCAGTCCATCTGGTTGCTGCGGTGCAGGGTCAGCGGGCGCGCCTCGTGCAGCCGCGTGCCGCCGGGCGGGACGAGCACATAACCCCGGTCGTCCAGCCCGCGACGCCCCGCCCGCCCGAACATCTGGAGCAGCTCGTCGGGGCGCAGCACGCGGTGGCGCTCGCCGGCGCGGTATTCGCGGTCGGTGATGGTGACCGAGCGCATGGAAAAGTTGATGCCCGCCGCCAGGCCGGTTGTCGCCACCACCACACGCAGTTGCCCGGCCTTGGCCAGCGGCTCGATCAACCCGGCGCGCTGCGCGTAGCTCAGGCCGCTGTGGTGAAAACTGACCCGCGCCCGCAGCAGACGCTTGATAGGGTCGCCTGCCAGACTGCGCTGCTCAGCCGACAGCTCTAGCGGGTCGTCCTCCGGCAGCGCCGTCGCCAGTTGCTGCGCCAGCCGCTCGGCCGCCGCCCGTCGCGGCGCAAAGACCAGCACCGGCCCCAGCCCGGCCGCCAGCGCATTGCACACCCCGCGCACCAGCGGCTCGCGCAGCCCCTTGGGCGCATAATCGCGCAACGCCCGGATATCGACCTCCTCCAGCGGCACCGGACGCTCGCGGTGTGTCACCAGCTCGACCGCCCGCCCGATCCGTCGCAGCCAGCCCGCCACTTTTTCTGGATTGCCCACGCTGCCGCTCAGCAGCAGAAGCTGGGTCTGCGGCGGCGCCATCGCAATCGCCATCTCGTAATGCACCCCGCGCGCCGCATCGCCAATCATCTGGTATTCGTCGATCACCAGCAGCCCTGGCCCATCGCCCGCAAACAGCCGCTCGCGCTGGGTCTCCAGGGTCGCCACCACCACCGGCGCGCGCGTATTCTCGGCCACATCACCGGTCATGATGCCCACATCCCAGCCCCGCTCGCGCCATTCGTAAAGCTTGTCATTGGCCAACGCCCGCGTCGGCACAGTATAGACCGCCTGTCCCTCCAATCCACCCTCAACCAGCGACTCAAACACATAGGTCTTCCCCGCTCCGGTTGGCGCGTCGATCAGCACGTTCCGCCCATCTTGCAGATGACGAAGCGCCTCCTGCTGCCAGAGATCGGGAACGCGGAATTGAACATGCAGTTGCTCCACGATCGGACTCCTGCCTGCACTTATGCCCGCATGCACCGAAATCTCAAGCTCTTTTCCTACTACTGGATTATCGCTTTTTGAAGGGTGGTGACTTCTCTGCTTGCTCGTCTGCAACTTCGCCCGCAAAGTGGGGTAGTGTCTCAGGTGCGATTGGGATATGGGGCAAGGGTTATGCAAGACAAGTCACTTAAGCAAAAAAGCCGCATGGCGCGGGCAAATTGTAACCGTGGGCGTGATCCCACGGAACTCGGGGTTCCTGATATTCAGCCGCATCGCGGCGATAGAATTTTCCGCAAACGCTATCTGCCGCCGCTACGCGGCTGTAGGTTTTTTGCCATACCCCGTGGGCTTACGCCCACGGCTAAAATTTGCCGCCGCTATGCGGCTTCAAACGGCACACTTCTACCCAGACATCGCGCTCATAGGTTATTGAAGGAACTTGTCTGGCATCGCACAAGAGCCGCCCTGTGGGTGGGTGGCGTTTTGCTGTTGAGTGCGGCGGGGCTGCTGCGTGGGCAGGAGGCCGAGGTGCTGGAGCTGGACGTAGTGTTGCGGCAGGCGCTGGAGCAGAATCTGGGGCTGCAAATCGAGCGTCTGGAGCCATTGGTGGCCGAGGAGGCGCTGGAGATCGCCGGGTCGCGGTTTGATCCCGAGCTGAGCGCCTCGGCTTTGATCGACAAGCGCCAGAGCCCGTCGGCGGCGAGCGACTTGGACGGGGCGCAGCAGCCGGTGAGCGAGAGCCAGCGGGTGTCGGCGGGCGTGAGCAAGGGCTTTTCCAGCGGTGGCGAGATTGGGCTGTCGACGGGCATGAATCGCGGCGAGACCAATTCCGAATTTGCCCGCTTCAACCCCGATTACAGCTCGGACGTCACCCTGAGCGCGCGACAGCCGCTCTTGCGCGGGTTTGGGCGGAAGGTCAATCTCGCGCCCATCGCGCGGGCACAGTTGCGGCTGGACTCGGCGCTGTGGCAGGTGCGGCAGGCGGCGCTCGATGTGTTGCGCGAGGCGGAGATCGGTTACTGGAATCTGGCGCTGGCGCGCGAGCGGCTGGACATCCGACTTTCGAGCGTCGAGCTGGCCGAGCGCCTGCTGGAAGAGAGTCGCGAGCAAGAGGCGGTCGGGCTGGGGTCGCGGCTGGATGTCTTGCAGGCAGAGGCCGGGCTGGCCAGTCGCCGCGAGGCGGTGATTCTGGCGCGGCAGGCGATTGCGAATGCCTCCGATCAGCTCTACCGCATCCTCGGCACGCTCACCCCCGAGGCCGAGCCGCTGGCGGTGGCGGCGATCCCCGAGACCGAGCGCGATCTGCCGGGTTACGGGACGGTCATCCAGCGCGTGCTGGAGAGCGATATCGGTATTCGCATTCAGGAAAACGGTCTGGAGCAGAACGAACTCGACCTGCTGGTCGCGCGCAACAACGCCCTGCCCAACCTCGATGCCCGGCTCAGCGGCGGCTATCTCGGGCGCGCCGAAGAGGGACCCGAGAGCTACGGCAACGCCCTCGACCGCGACGGCTATCGCTGGGATGCCGGGCTGGAGTTTTCCATTCCCTGGGGCTTGCGGGCGGAGCGGGCGCGGCAGCGGCAGGCGCGGCTCGACCTGCGGCGCGAGGAGTTGACCTTTGAAATCTACCGGCAAAACCTGCTCGAAGTGGCGCGGCGCAGCTACCGCGCCCTGGCCGCCGGGATCGAGCGCCTCGAAGTGACCGCCGCTTCGGAGCGCCTCAATCTGGCGAGCTTTGAACAGGCGCGCGCCGAGTATAACGAGGGCGTGGCGAGCTTTCGCGATGTGCTCGAAGCCCAGCAGGATCTCGATGAAGCCCGCTTGCGCCGTCTGGAGGCCGAAATCGACACCATCCGCTCGCGCATCAACCTCAACCACCTCGACGGCACGCTGCTCGAACGCCACGGCTACACCTGGCAGACGGTCGACGCCTCGACTGACGAAAACTTGCCCGCCAACTGAACTTTTTTGCCTCGGTCGTGCTCTCAATTACCTAGCCCTATGATTCGCGCTATCATTATAATCGTTATTATCGCCGGTCTCGGCCTGAGCGGCTGGTTCGTTTACAGCCGCATCCAAACCGGCGCGAAGGAAGGCGAGGCGCACCCCCTGCGGACGAATGTGGCCGAGGTGCGTTCGCTGGAAGAGGTGATCGAGGCGACGGGCGAGGTGCGTCCGGTGGTCGAAACGGTGGTGAAGAGCGAGCTGAGCGGGCGCATCGAGGTGCTGGAGGTTGAGGAGGGCGACAGGGTGCAGCGCGGCGACCTGCTGCTGCGGCTCGACCCGGCCAACTTGCAAGCGCAGTTGGAGGAGTCGCAGCGCGACCTCGAGGCCTTTCGTCTGCGGCTGGCGCGCGCCGAGCGCAACTACCGGCGTCTGCAATCGCTGCGCGAGCGCGACTTTGGCCAGCAGAGCGCACTGGAGGACGCCAAGACCGATTTTGAGCTGGCGCAGATCGAGCTGAGTATCCGCGAGACACGGATGAAGGACGCCGAGGACAACCTCTCAAAAACCGAGGTGCGCGCGCCGCATGACGGGGTGGTGATCGATCTGGCGGTCAACGAGGGCTCGGTGATTACCGGTGTGACTACCCGCAGCGATGGGACGGATCTGCTGAAGGTGGCCAACTTTGGCGCGATGTATCTGTCGGTCAATATCAACGAGATCGACATCAACAAGCTGTCCGAAGGCGACCCCGTGCGGATTGGTTTTGAGGCGCTGGAGGACACCAAGGTGGAGGGCGAGATCACGCATCTGGCACCCTCGGCGCAGCGGGTTGGCGGTCGGCGGGTGTTTCCGGTCGATGTGGCCTTCACGACCACCGACCCGCGAATCCGCCCCGGCATCAGTGGCACCGTGACCATTCCGATCGAGACGGCGTCGGAGGCCATTAGCGTGATTGTTTCGGCGGTCTTTACCGAGGGCGAGGACACCTTTGTCTTTGTCGAGCGCGAGCCCGGCAGCTACGAGCGACGACCGGTCGAAATTGGGATCAACGACCGCACCCACGTCGAAATCAAGCGGGGCTTGCAGGCGGGCGAGGCGGTCACGCTGGGGCGTCCGCGCGGCGAATTCGAGGTGATCAACGCACCGGCAACGCTCAGCGCGGGCGGCGGCAATTTTCACGATTAAGCGCATGACGACCACTCCCGAGATGTCCGCCACCGCCACCGCCACCGAGGTCGAGCCGGTTTACGAGCTGAAAAGCCTGCGGAAGGACTACCGTATGGGCGAGGAAACCGTGCATGCGCTTGATGGCATCGACCTGCGCATCACGCCGGGCGAGCTGCTCGCGATCATCGGCAGCTCAGGCTCCGGCAAGTCTACCCTTATGAATATGCTTGGACTGATGGATCGCCCCAGCGGTGGCGAGATGATCTTCGAGGGCAAGGACATCGCCCGCCTCTCCGGCTGGAAGCGCGCCGAGCTGCGCTCCACTCGCATCGGGTTCATTTTTCAAACCTTCAACCTGCTGCCGCGCCTCTCGGTGCTGGAGAACGTGCTACTGCCCGTTAGTTACAGCCGCCGCCGGATGCCCCGCCGCAAAGAGCGCGCCCGCGAGGCGCTGGATCGGGTCGGTATGGTGCACCGCATCGGGCACCGTCCCGCGCAGCTCTCGGGCGGCCAGCGCCAGCGGGTGGCCATTGCGCGGGCGCTGATCAATCGCCCCGGCCTGATCCTCGCCGACGAACCTACCGGCAACCTCGACAGCGCCAACGTCAACCGCATCCTCGAACTCTTTCAGGAGTTGCAATCCGAAGGCAACACGATGGCGCTGGTCACCCACGATGACCACGTGGCCAGCTACGCCAGCCGCATCATCCGCATGATGGACGGCAAAATCATCGAGGAGGTGCGCAAATGAACCTGCTCAGCGGCCTCATCAACGGGATGCGCGAGATTTGGGCGCACAAGGTGCGCTCGCTCCTATCGATGATCGGCATCATCATGGGGGTGGCCTCGCTGGTGTCGATGGTCGGCGTGATCGAGGGGATGATCAGCGGCATGTGGGCGCGCTTCGAGGCCAGCGGCGGCATCGAAAAGATCGAAATCGACGACAAACAGCCCCCCGAAGAGCAGCAGCACATCGCCGACCTCAGCCCCGGTCGCACGATGGAGGACGCCGAGGCCATCCTCCGCGCGGTGCCTCTGGTTGCGGCGGTGAGCGCCGAATACAATGCCCGCTGGAAAGGTGCCTGGGCACCGGGCGGGCGAGGCACAGGCATCCGGGTGCGAGGAGTAACTTCGGGCGCAGAAACGGTGGAAAACGTGCAGGTCGAGCATGGACGCTTCATCAGTGACTTGGATGTGAAGCAGCGCTTGCCCGTCATCGTATTGGGAAGTAGAGCCTACGAGGCCGGATTCCGGCGTGCAAAGCAGGCAATTGGTAAAACGATCTACATCGCGGGCGAACCCTTTGTGGTGGTCGGCACCACCAAGCATCTGGAGAATTCTTCGGGCGGACGCAACACGCTTCGCTGGTTTAACGCCTATGTCTATGTCCCCATCACTACGGCGATGGACTTGTGGGGCGGAGAGAATCCCCAGATCACCGATCTGTCGGTGCGCATCGACTCGGCGCGCGAGATGGATGCGGCGCTGGCCTTGATCGACAACACCCTGCGCCAAACGCACCGCGGCATCGAAGACTACGAATTTGATACCAACGCCGAGCAGTTGGAGGAGCTCAAGGCGCTGGAACGCTCTTTTACCCTCTCGCTGGGCAGCCTTGCGGCCATCTCGCTGCTGGTGGGTGGAATTGGCATCATGAACGTCATGCTGGCCTCGGTCAACGAGCGCATCCGCGAGATCGGCGTGCGCAAGGCGCTGGGCGCACGGGCAGGAGACGTCTTTATCCAGTTCATTGCCGAAGCCTTTGTCATCAGCACCATCGGCGGCCTGCTTGGCTTGGCGGCAAGCCTCGGGATGCTCGACATCCTGCAGGACATCCTGCCCGATGGCGGCGAAATCCCCAGCGCACCCCTCGGAGCGATGGCGGTTGCTTTTCTCTTCAGCGTCAGCATGGGCGTGGTCTCGGGCATCTACCCGGCGCTCCGGGCGGCTCGCCTCTCGCCTATCGACGCCCTGCGCCACGAGTGAGGCCTCTGCGGCCTCTGCTCAGCGATTGCTGTTCTGGCTCGAAAAAGCGCAGCATCGGGCGTAGGGTGCATTATGTTTCCCGAATTCAGCGACATGCCTGAGCAGGTGCCGGTCATGACTTTGCCCGGCACGGTGCTGTTTCCACAGGCCATGTTGCCCCTCTACATCTTCGAGCCGCGCTACCGCAAAATGCTGAGTGATGTGCTCCAGTCGCACCGCATTTTTGCCATTGCCGCCTTGCAGCCCGATGGCGAAAACGAGCTGGAGCTGGACGAAGAGCCAGTCAACCAGATCGCCACGATCGGGATGGTGCGCGCCTGTCAGAAGAATGACGACGGCACCGCCAACCTTATTTTGCAGGGCATCGAGCGGGTGCGCCTCTCGCACATCGTGCAGGAAGAGCCTTATCGTCTGGCTGCGGTCGAGCTGCTGGAGTCCATTCCCGGTGCCGAGCCCGACCGCCTCTGCGGCTACCGCGAGCAACTGGAGGCGCTCCTGCAAAAAAAGAAGGACTTTGGCGGACAAGTGCCCTGCGACGTGCTGGATTTTCTGCGCAAAATCGACGAGCCCTCGGTATTCGTCGACATGGCCGCTTTCGCGCTCACCGCCGACCTCCGCCGCAAGCAGGAGCTGCTCGAAACCCTCGAAATTCGCCAGCGCTATAAACGCATGATCGAGATGGTGAAGCAGGAAATCATGGAACTGGAGCTACTCAACAAAGTCCGCGGCTCCCTCAGCGACGATGATATTGCCCGCAATTGACAGGACAGCGGACGAGTGGAAAGCTTTTTTACCCAAGCGAATCAGTAGGCATTGTCGCGCTTGAAAAAGGTGAGCACCATGATCTGGAAGTCGAGGAAGACCGACCAGTTTTCGATGTAATAGAGGTCGTAGCGGATGCGTTCGGTGAGGGAGGTGTCGCCTCGGAGGCCGTTGACCTGTGCCCAGCCGGTGATGCCGGGCTTGACGAGGTGGCGCGGGTTGTAATGCGGGATTTCGCGCTCGAATTTTTCGATCAGCTCGGGTCGCTCGGGGCGGGGGCCGACCAGGCTCATGTCGCCCTTGAGGACGTTCCAGAATTGCGGGAGCTCGTCGAGGTTGGTCGAGCGCATGAAAGTGCCGATGCGCAGGCGGCGCGGGTCGTCCTTGACCGCCCAGACCGTGCCAGTGGTGGCCTCGGCGTCGAGGCGCATCGAGCGCATTTTGTAGATGGTGAAGGGGCGTCCGCCCTTGCCGGTGCGGGTCTGGCGATAGATGACGGGCCCCGGGCTTTCGCGGCGGATGAGCAGTGCGAGCACGGCCATGATCGGCGCGGCAAGACTGAGGCCGACCAGCGCGCCCACGATGTCGACCGTGCGCTTGAGGAGCAGCCCGTGGAGCTGGTTGATGGGTAGATCGGCCACGCCCAGCACCGGGAAGCCGGCGATGGTTTCGAGGTGCAGCCCGGACTCAAAGGTCTGAAACATGCTCGGCGCGACCTTGAACTCGACGTAGAGCACTTCGCAGAGGTGTGCGACCTGCAGCAGATCTTCGCGCGAGAGGTCGAGGTCGAGCACCACCACCATCTCGGGGCGGTCACGCTTGATGCTGGTCTCCAGCTCGGCGAGTTTGCCGAGGATGGGGAGGTTGCGCCCTATGCTCTGTGCGATGGTGGACTCGTCGTCATTGCGGGTCATAACGCAGCCGTGCAGGGTGTAGGG
>CAYQTM010000044.1:0-8818 GCA_964420355.1 uncultured Opitutales bacterium | reverse complement strand
TTTCTAAAAAATTACTCCTAATCTAAAGCTTACTCTATCAGATGAAATGCCCCTGTGGACGCAGGAGTGATGCGCGGGAATGCTTTTGGCTCGGGAAACCTGAATTCGGCGTTGCGGCGGCGGTCAATTTGAGTAAATTACTCATTATATGATTGAAGCCATGAAAAAAACTCTGCTGGCGGCCGTTGGTGCGGCCAGCATCACGCGCGAACAAGTGATGACGGTGCTCGACGATATGGTGGAGCGCGGTCGGATGACGCAGGAGGAGGCTCGCAAGACCGCTGATGATATTATGAATCAGGGCAAGCGCGAGTTCAGCGAGAGCAAGGCCCGGATGGATAAGTTTTACGAGGACATGCTGGAGCGGATGAGCGTGGTTTCGCGCGAGCGCTTCGAGCAGCTGGAGGCGCGGGTGGCCGCGCTCGAGGCCAAGCTCGACATGCCCGGCGGCTCGGTGCCCGATCACTCCCAAGATCCCGCCGAAGAGGACACCCACCAGGCCGAGCCCAAGAAGTAAAGCGCCCCTCAATCACTAGAGTGGTTTTCGATGAGCAGTGCTAAGCTGGTTGAGCGACAAAGGCTCTCGGCTCTGCGAAGCTGCACTGGTAAGTGCCGCAAGTCAGTGGCGCGAGTATTTGCCGGCAAGCAGATTGGTGCGGATCGCGAAATAACACTCTAATGATTGAGATAAAGCACCCGCCTTTTGTGCGCGAGCCTTGACGCCGGGCGGCTGAGCGGTTTTGCTGTGGCCTGCGCTGCGGCGCCAGCCATTTTTCACCGTGAGCAAGACCCAATCCAAGACCAAGCCCGCCGTAGAACTCGGCATCGGCGACCCTCGTGAATATGCCTCCGACAAGGTCAACAAAGGCCTGAGCGACGAGGAAAAGCTGCGTTTTTACACCGACATGGTGCGCATCCGCCGCTTTGAGGAGCGCTCGCTGCGCAGTTACCAGCAGGGCAAGATCGGCGGCTTCCTCCACCTCTACATCGGGCAGGAAGCCTCGGCGGTCGGCCCGGCCTCGCTGATGGGCGAGCACGACCACATCATCACCGCCTACCGCGACCACGGCCACGCGCTGGCCGTCGGCATGACGATGAACGAGTGCATGGCCGAGCTGTTCGGCAAATACACCGGCTGCTCGAAGGGCAAGGGCGGCTCGATGCACTTCTTCGCGCCCGACAAAAATTACTGGGGCGGCCACGGCATCGTCGGCGGTCAGACCCCGCTGGGCATCGGCCTGGCCTACGGGCTGAAATACAACGAGCTGAAAGGCTGTGCCCTCTGTTTCCTTGGCGATGGCGCGGTCAATCAGGGGACATTCCACGAGTCGCTCAATCTGGCCGGGCTGTTCGATCTGCCGGTGATCTATATCATCGAGAACAACGGCTACTCGATGGGGACGAGTCAGGCGCGCTCCCCGGTTTATCCCGATGCGGGTCTCGCCGCGCGCGCCGAGGGCTACAAGATCGACTGGGACGTGATCAACGGCAGCCACCTTTACGAAATCCGCGCCAAGCTGAACGTCGCGATGGAGCGCGCCCGCGAAAAGAGTCGCCCGACCGTGCTCGAAGTGCGCACCTACCGCTACTACGGCCACTCGATCGCCGACGCCAACCACACCAAATACCGCTCCAAGGAAGAGATTGAGGAGTATAAGAAGAACCGCGACCCCATCATCCTCTTTGAGCGCCTGCTGACCGAGGACGGCCTGCTCGACGACGACAAGATCAAGGAGATCAGCAACACCGCCCGCAAGGAAGCCGACGACTCGATCAAATACGCCGACGAGTCGCCCTTCCCGCCCGAGGAATCCATCACCGACGACGTTTACTGGGAAGTCGACAACGGCACCGAAGCCGGCAAAACCGGTCGCCACTTCTTCAACGACTAGGGCAGCGCACCCATGGATTTCAACTATGTGGTCGACCACGTAGTCGCCGCTCTGGATAAAGCGGACATCCGGTTTGCGCTCATTGGGGGATTCGCGATGGCGCTCCGGGGCGTGCAGCGGGCGACGGTCGACCTCGATTTCATCCTGATGCTGGATGATCTGGAGAAAGCGGATCGAATTTTCGCTGGCGCGGGCTACACAAGGACTTATCGCAGCGACAACGTCTCCCATTACGAATCCGAGATGGCCGTTCTCGGAAGAATCGACATTCTCCACGCCTTTAGGGCTTCCTCGCTCAGTATGCTGGATCGGGCGGATCGCCTTCGAGTTACTGATCAGACGAGCCTGCCCGTGGTTCAAGCGGAAGATCTCATCGGCCTGAAAGTGCAGTCCGCGCGTAATGACCCCAAACGGCTTGCATCCGACTGGAACGATATTCAAATACTGGTGCAACTCTTTGCGCGGGAAAAGCGCCCACTCGACTGGGCGTTGATTGCGGATTACCTCGACATTCTCGGCCAGAGCGACCATCTTTCTATGATAAAGGACTGGTATGGCGAGGCTGACGGATGAAGACAAAGCGGCTTTCCGCGAGCTGAGCGAGCGCGGCTGGGTGCAGACGGAGGCGGAGCGCAGCCCCGTCTTTGTCAACCCCACCCCCGAGGTCAATCAGGCTTATTGCAACTGGCTCAGCTCCATCCCGCAGCCGCGCAAGCCTTTCAGACCCTACACAGGCGAGCACTGGAAGTTGTGATGGCGGTTTTGTGGGCTAATGTTTGCGCGGGATGGTGGTGACGGTCTGTTTGATGTAGGCGATTTTTTCGGGGAGGAGGGTGCCGTTGAAGGCGACCGAGCCGACCACGACACTGCGGCGTCCGAGGATGCAACCGGGTTGGAGGACGGCGTTGCAACCCACTTCGGCCTCGTCGCCGATCAGGCCGCCGAGCTTGCGCATTCCGGTGTCGACCTGCTTATTGTCGAAGCGCGCGATGCGCACCGGGCGCTGGTCAAAGCGCAGGTTGGAGAGGATGACGCCCGCCCCGAGGTGCGCCTTGTTGCCGAGTACCGAGTCGCCCACATAGTTGTAATGCGGCGACTGCACCCCATCGAGCAGCAGGCTGTTCTTGTATTCACAGGAGTTGCCGAGCACGCAGCGGGCACCGGCGATCACGTTGCCGCGAATGAACACGCCGGGGCGCAGCTCGCAGCCCTCGCCAATCCAGGCCGGCCCGGTGATCGAGCCAAAGGGCGGCAGCTTGACGCTCGGGTGCAGATAGACCGCGCCCTCGATGTGCAAGCCCGGCGGCACATCCTCACGCACCAGTACCGCAGAAAAGTCAAAGGCCGCCAGCGCCTGCTTGATCGCACCCACCCACTCCCAGGGTGCCATCTCCGGCGAGAAGTGCTCCCGAAAACAGGCTAAGCTCTCCGGCAATTCAAATAGATCTGAGGCTTTCATAAATAGGCAATTTCAACTACGAATCTCACTAATCTACACGAATCTTTCACTCGCCGGGCGGTAAATCGTGCATTGGGTGTCCGGTGGTCAGGCTTCGGCGGCCACACCCTTGCTGGCGTGGCGCGGACGCCAGGCGCGGGCGGTTTTCCAGAGGGCGCGGGCGTCGCGCAGGAGGCGGGTGAGCTCGTCGGGGTCGAGCGCCTGCTTGGGGTCGTCGCCGATGCCCTGGCTGGGGTTTATATTGGCCTCCAGATTTAGCCCGTCGGCACCGTAGGCCATCGCCGCTAGCGCACACTGCGGCACGTAGCGGGCGCGTCCCACCGCGTGCGAGGGGTCGGCGACCACGGGCGCCCAGGTCTTCTCTTGCAGCAGCGGCGTGATCGACTCGTCGGGGTGGTTGCGGTAGCCGGACAGCTCGGGCATGGTGCCGCGCGGGCAGAGCAGCACGTTGGGGTTGCCCGCCATCGCAATATACTCGGCAGCGCATATAAACTCGTCGATGGACGCCATGTGCCGCCCCCGCTTGAGCAGCACACAGGTGGCGCTGCCCGCCGTCTTCTCGCCGATCGCCCGCAGCAGCGGATAGTTGAGCGCATTGCGGGTGCCCACTTGCAGCATCTCGACGCCCGCCTCCACCGCCATGTCGAGGTGGTGCAAGTCCATCACCTCGATGTTGAGCGGCAGCCCGGTGCGCTCGCGCGCCTCCAGCATGATCTTGAGCGAGGCGTCGTCGCCCTGAAACGAATAGGGCATGGTGCGCGGCTTCCACACACCGCCTCGCAGCACCGCCGCGCCCGCCTCGCGTACCATCGCGGCGGTTTCGTAGGTCAGATTGGGGTTCTTCGGGTCGACCGTGCAGGGGCCGGCGATGAAAAGCGGCTGCTCGCCCAGCGTCACCTCGCCGATGCGGATGGCGTGGTGCGCCAGCTCCGAGGCGGCATCCATCAGGCGGTAGCTCGACTCGATGTGGTCGACGCGGTCGACGAAGTCCAGCCCGCTCAGCCGATTGAACATCAGCTCGTGGCGCTCATCGCCCAAGATCGCATAGACCTCGCGGTGCGCGCCGACGATCACCTGAATGCGGCAGCCGTATTCGCCGACAATCGCCTCGACCTCGCGCAGTTGCTCGGGGGTCAGCCGGGGTGCCTTGGAGATAATCATTGGGCTAGTGTTGAGTGAGACAAGTGCGGTTTATTCAGTCTGTGCCTTGGACAGCTCTCGTTGGGGCTTGCGAAAGTCCCACATTAAGTATCAGCCGTTTGCATAGTGCGAACCAAATGTAAGATGCGGAGTGAGTGTAACCCTGAGCGGCATGGCTGGCTCGAAACCGCTGAGCTGCGAAAGAAAGTGCTTGCAACAGGTTATGCCGCCGCGATGCGGCTGGATATCAAAAACCCCACGTTCCGTGGGCTCACGCCCACGGCTACAATCTGGTGCCGCGATGCGGCTTTTTTTGATGAGTAAACTGCCTCGCATCACGCTAGAGGTTGGAGATGATGGCCTCGGTCATCGCGCTGGTGGAGACGCTTTTGCCGCCAAAGGCGATGTCGCCGGTGCGGGTGCCGCCCTTGACGGTCTTCTGCACGGCGGCCTCGATCTGCGCGGCCAGCGCTTCCTCGCCGAAGCTGTAGCGCAGCATGAGCGCGACGCTCAGCACCTGGGCGCATGGGTTGGCCAAATCCTTCCCGGCGATGTCGGGCGCGGTGCCGCCGGCGGGCTCGTAGAGGCCAAAGGGCTGGGCGAAGCGATTTTTCCGCGCGCCGAGACTGGCGCTCGCCATCATGCCGAGCGATCCGCAGATCACCGCCATCTCATCCGACAAAATATCGCCAAACATATTCTCGGTCACGATGACGTCGAACTGGTTGGGGTCGCGCACGGGCTGCATGGCCGCGTTGTCGACATACATGTGGCTCAGCTCGATCTCCGGCGCGCGCTTGGCCACGTATTCGGCGACCGTCCGCCGCCAGAGGACGCTAGTTTCGAGCACGTTAGCCTTGTCCACACTGCACAGCCGCTTGCCGCGCGCCCGCGCCGCCGTGATCGCCACCTCGGTGATGCGCTCGATCTCGCTCTTGCGGTAGATCATGGTGTCGAGCGCCTCGACATCGCCATCGTCCAGCTCGCGGGTCTGCTTGGGCTCGCCGAAATACAGCCCGCCGGTCAGCTCGCGGATGCAGACCAGGTCGATGCCCTCGGGGATGATTGAGGGCTTGAGCGGCGAGGCATCGGTCAGCTCGGGGTAGAGCAGGCCGGGGCGCAGGTTGGCAAAGAGCTTGAAGAGCTTGCGCAGGGGCAGCAGCGCCGCGCGCTCGGGCTGTTCCTTGGGCGGCAGGTGCTCCCACTTGGGGCCGCCCACCGAGCCGAAGAGGATCGCGTCGGCCTCCTCGCAGAGCCGGGTGGTCTCGCCGGGGAGGGCCGTGCCGTGGTTGTCGATTGCGATGCCGCCGACATCGCCCTCGCGATACTCCAGCGCCAGGTTCGTGCCCGCCGTCGCCGCCTGCAACACCTTGAGCGCCGCTGCCATCACCTCCGGCCCGATCCCATCACCGGGCAACACCGCAAACTTCAGGGTTTTTGTTTCAGCCATGTCCAGCACTCAAACAGCGCAGCCGCACCAAGGCGAGCAGAAATGCACCCCGCGCGCCGACTTCAGCTTTTAGTCTGGAGGATTTTCAAGACCTCCTTGAGACGCGGGAAGGGTTTTTTTTGGGTGAGGCGCGGGAAGCGGTTGCCGATCTGGATGTAGCGGTTTTTGCCCTGGGGGCGGGCGCGCTGGAGCTTGAGGCGGCTGCCTTCGGTTTCGACGCTGTTGATGCCCTTCTGCTCGGCGAGGCAGCGAATCTCCGTCATCAAGAGCAGCGTCTGCACCGGGCGCGGCGGTTCGCCAAAGCGGTCGGTCAGGCTGTCGGCAATCTCGTCCACGCGGGCGCGGGTGTCGGCCATCGCGAGGCGGCGGTAGGTGTCGATGCGCAGGCGCGACTCGGCCATGTAGCTCTCGGGGATGTAGGCTTCGATGCGGTCGCTGCGCTCGGTCGACAGCTCCTCCTCCTTGAGCACGGCAAACCCGCCGCGACCGGCTGCGGCCGCCGTCTCGCCCTCGCCGCGCCCGACCACCACGAAGTCGAGCCGCACGGTGGCGCGAATCTGCTCGGCGCTGGCATCGCCCTTGAGCCGCGCCACGCTCTGGCGCAGAAGCTGGCAGTAGAGGTCGAAGCCAACGCCCGCGATGTGCCCGCTCTGCTGCGAGCCGAGGATGTTGCCGGCGCCGCGCAGCTCGAGGTCGCGCATGGCGATGCGGAAGCCCGCGCCGAGCTGGTTGTATTGCCGCAGCGAGGCCGGGCGCTTGCGGGCGGGGTCGCGCAGGGTCGATTTTTTGTGCAGCAGCAGATAGGCGTAGGCCTGGCGCTTGAAGCGCCCCACCCGCCCGCGTATCTGGTAGAGCTGCGAGAGGCCAAAGCGGTCGGCGCCTTCGATGATGAGCGTGTTGCAGTTGGGGATGTCGAGGCCGCTCTCGATGATGGTGGTGCAGACCAGCACGTCGTATTCGCCCGCGACAAAGTTGGTCATCACGCGCTCGAGCATGCCCTCGTCCATCTGCCCGTGGCCGACCGCCACCCGCACGCCGGACATCATCTCCTCGATCTGACTCGCGACTTTGTCGATCGTGCCGACGCGGTTGTGCAGGTAAAACACCTGGCCGCCGCGCTCCAGCTCGCGCCGAATGGCGGTGCGCACCAGCTCGGGGTCATACTGCTTGACCACGGTCTGAATGGGCAGGCGCTCGGCGGGCGCGGTCTCGATCACCGACATCTCCCGCGCGCCGGCGAGCGCGAGGTAGAGCGTCCGCGGAATGGGTGTGGCCGAGAGCGTGAGGATGTCAACGTTGGCGCGCATCGCCTTGAGCCGCTCTTTTTGCACGACCCCGAAGCGCTGTTCCTCGTCGATGATGAGGAGGCCGAGGTTTTTGAAGGCGACGTCCTCGCTGATGAGGCGGTGGGTGCCGATGACGATGTCGATCTGCCCGGCACGCAAGGCGTTGAGAATCTGCGTGTTCTGCTGCGGGGTGCGAAAGCGGCTCACCATCTCGATGACGACCGGGAACTCGGCCATGCGCTCGCGAAAGTTGGTGAAGTGCTGCTGACAGAGCACGGTGGTCGGCACCAGCAGCGCCACCTGCTTGCCGCCGAGCACCGCCTTGAAGGCCGCCCGCAGCGCTACCTCGGTCTTGCCAAACCCGACGTCGCCGCAGATCAGGCGATCCATCGGGCGGGTGGACTCCATGTCGGCCTTGGTCGCGGTGATCGCGCTGAGCTGATCGGGCGTCTCTTTGAAGGGGAAGGTCGCCTCGAACTCGCCCTGCCAGGTGTTGTCGGCGGGGAAGGCAAAGCCCTCGGCCTCCTCCCGCTGCGCCTGGAGATTCAGCAGTTGGGCGGCGAAGTCCAGAGTGGCGCGCTCGGCGGCGGCGCGGGTGCGCTCCCAGGTGCCCGAGCCGAGGCGTCCGAGCTTGGGCGGGGTCTTGGTGAGCCCGACGTAGCGGGTGAGCAGGTGCGACTCGTGCAGCGGCACGTGCAGCATCGCGCGCTCGGCAAACTCGACCGAAATCATCTCCTCCTCGCGGCCTTTCAACTCCATCCGCTGAAGGCCACGAAAGAGACAGATGCCGTGCGAGAGGTGGACGAGCGGGTCGCCGTCGGCCAGCTCGGAGAAGTCGAGCGCCTGGTCGACCGCCGAGCGCTGGGGCAGCTTGCGACGGCTCAGGCGGGCGGCGCGCTGGCGGTGGCGGCCAAAGATTTCGGCGTCGGTGACCACGTTCCAGGCGGGCACCTGCTTGAGGCCGGGGAAGCCGCGCGGGCGGTGGGCATCACTGCCAAAGGTCGCCCGAAAGCCCTCATGCAGCGCCCCGGTCGCGTAGTCGGGCGAGAGCGCGCGCAGGACGGGGTCGGCGTCGAGGATTTCGCGCAGGCGGGTGCGCTGCGCCTCGGTCGAGGTGAGGATGGTGATGCGCTCGCCGGCGCGCTGCCAGTCGAGCAGTTGCTGGAGGAATACCTTGCGAGCGCTGGTCTCGGCCTCGAAGCGCTCAGCGCCGAAGTGCTCCTGCTCGGGAAAGCTGCGAAACTGGGTCAGCGAGCCGGTGGCATAGGCGCGGCGTGGCAGCTCGGCGGTGAAGGGGTCGGCGCTGTCGATCTCGGTCAGCCCGAACCAGGCGTCGCGGGCGGCAGCGGGTCGGTCGAGCAGGGTTTGCAGAGTCGGGCGGGTGCTGCGGCTGCGCTCGGGCAGGTGAAAACGCTCGCTCGCATAGGACGCCAAGTCCTCGGGCTCGCGTAGCAACCAGGTGGCGGGCAGTTGGTCGAGGAAGTGGAGAATCGCCGCCGGGGTGTCGGCAGGTGCGCCCTCCCCTTCCCCACTGGCGGCCAGCGTGATCGCCTCGACCGCCTCGCTGCTGCGCTGCGTCGTGGGGTCAAAG
>CAYQTM010000043.1:0-8843 GCA_964420355.1 uncultured Opitutales bacterium | reverse complement strand
GGAGCCGTGCTCGATAAAGGCGTCGGGCCAGCCGATGCGCAGGACGGGCGTCGGCGCGCCGGCGTCTTGCAGGGTCTCGAGCACCGCGCTGCCGAAGCCACCGGTCAGGACGTGGTCTTCCAGCGTGACGATGAGCGAGTGGGCGCGGGAGTGCTCGAGCAGCAGGGTCTCGTCGAGCGGCTTGACGAAGCGGGCGTTGACCACGGTGGCTGGGATGCCCTCCTCGCTGAGGCGCTCGGCCAGCATCTCGGCGGCCTTGACGAACGGCCCGAGCGCCCAGAGCGCCCGCGATTCGCCTTCGCCGGTGGCCTCGCCCAGCACCTCGGCCTTGCCCAGCGGCAGCCGGGTGGCTTTGGGCTGGATTTCGACGCCCTCGCCGGCTCCGCGCGGATAGCGGATGAAGGCCGGCCCGCGGTGCGCCAGCCCGGTAGCGAGCATGTCGACCAGCTCGTTTTCGTCCTTGGGCTGCATGAGCACGGCGCGCGGCACGCAGCGCAGGTAGGAAATGTCGAAAAGCCCGTGGTGGGTCGGCCCGTCGTTGGGCGAGAGCCCCGCGCGATCCATGCAAAAGAGCACGTCGAGATCCTGCAGACAAACGTCGTGGACAATAGGGTCGTAAGCGCGCTGGAGAAAGGTCGAGTAGATCGCCACCACTGGCTTGCGCCCCTGCGTGGCCAGCCCCGCCGCAAACAGCACGGCGTGCTCCTCGGCGATCCCCACGTCGACAAACTGCTCGGGGCGCTCGGTCGCCAGATGGTTCAGGCCGGTGCCGCCGGGCATCGCGCCGGTGATGCCGACGATGCGCGGATCTTCCCCGGCGAAGCGGCTGAGCGCCTTGCCGAAAACGTCCTGATAATTAGGCGGCGTGCCGTCCTTTTTGGGCGCGGACTTACCGGTCTGGATGTCGAAGCTGCTGGTGCCGTGGAACTTCTCGGGGTGGTCGAGCGCCACCTTGTAGCCCTTGCCCTTCTTGGTCAGCACATGCAGCAGCACCGGATGCTCCTCGTGCTTGGCAAACTCCAGATAGCGTGAGAGCGTGTCGAGGTCGTGCCCGTCGATCGGCCCGACATAGCGCAGGCCAAAGTTCTCAAAAATCGACGAGGCGAGCAGAAAGTCCTTGGTCTCGCGGCGGGCGCGGTTGCCAAAGTCGATGATGCGGTCGCCGCCAGGCATCCGCTTGAGCAGCCCGTGCGTGTCCTCCAGAAAGCGGTTGTAAACCGGGTTGGTAATCAGCTCGTTGAAGTAGCGCGAGATGGCACCCACGTTTTTCGCAATCGACCACTCGTTGTCGTTCAAGATAACGATCAAGCGCTTAGTCTGCGCCGCAATGTTGTTGAGCGCCTCCAGCGTGATGCCGCAGGTGAAGGCCGCATCGCCGCAGACCGCCACCACATGCTCCTTGCCGCCCGCCTGATCGCGCCCGACCGCCATGCCGAGCGCCGCCGAGAGCGCCGTGCCCGCGTGCCCTGCGCCATAGCAGTCGTATTCGCTCTCCTCGCGGGTCAAAAAGCCGCTCAGCCCGCCCGCCTTGCGAATTTTGTCAAAGCGCGCATCGTTGCGCCCGGTGAAGAGCTTGTGGACGTAGCCCTGGTGCGACACGTCGAAGACAAAGCGATCCTGCGGGGGGGAGAAGGCGCGGTGCAGCGCGATGGTCAGCTCGACCACGCCCAGATTGGGCCCCACATGTCCGCCATTGCGGCTCGTCACGTCGATGATGCGCTGGCGCACCTCCTCGGTCAGCGCGCCGAGATCCTCGCGCGGAAGGCGTTTCACGTCCTCCGGAGAGGCAATCTGGCTGAGCAGGGACATAGGGCAGGAAATGCAGGATGCGCGGCAATGTCAATCTTCCGAAGCATCGAGTGGCTCGGTCTTCAGCTCGGTGGCGTCCGCCGAGAGCTTTTCGATCCGCAGCTCGGCCTCCTGCAGCCGGCTCTGACACACCTTGAGCAGCTGACTCCCTTGCTCATACTGGGTCACCAGCTCAGCCAGCGGCGTCTCGCCCGACTCCAAATCATCCAGCAGCGACTCCAGCCGCTCCAGCGCCACCTCAAAGGCCAGCGCCTCCATCTCCTCAGCATCATTCACCCCGCCGAGACTGCCACACCCCCGCCCCTTTGCAAGCCGAGATTAAAATTTGCCTATAAGTATAGAGCGCGCCGATGTGCTTTCCAGCCAGTTCAAAACTTGCCGAAGTTCGGTTGATATGTGTCGCGCATGGGCTTGCGCACCGGAGAACGATATTCAACATACAACCCGCCCCAATCGCCACGCTTACCAAGCTGAGGTGGAACAATGCGGGATCGGCGAATATTCCGGCGGTCACTGGGCGAGAGGCGCACAATCTCCTCGGGCTTGAGCACCTCACTCCGAACAGGTTGTAATATGGATAGCTTGTTCATATCGAAAATTGCGTGAGTAATACTGAGTTTGTCCCGAACAATTATTTCAAAGATACTCGAATTGGCCGGGTTCGTCGTCGGCTTCGGTGGGGGTGATGAGGCGGGCGGTGTCGCGGCGGTTGATGGGGCGGGCGGCGATGGCCAGCGGGCTGCGGCGGCCAAAGAGGAACTCGCGCTCGGAGTCGACCAGGAAGTCCCGCGCCAGAGCGCGCCGCCCGAGCAGCACGCGGCAGAGCATCCGCTTGCGCGAGACGAGGCTGAACTCGACCTGCTTGGCGACCGGCCCGATCCGCAGTTGGGTCAGCACGGTGTAGCGCTCCTGCACCTCGCCGTTGCTCGAGCGCACGCGCTTAAGGCGCCCCATTGGGGCGGTCACGCGCTTAACCTGCCGCTCTTTGCGGCGGCTCAGCACGACGTCGAAGCAGATGCGCCCGTTTTTCAGGCGGCGGATGTTCGCGCAGTCGATGGCGCAGCCCAGCGCCCCGGTGTCGCTCTTGGCGAGCAGCCCGCTGATGCCCCAATGCGGCAGGTCGATCGACTCGCGCCAGCCGATCACCGAAGAATGCGCCTGGGCGCCGCGAGGGTGCACAACCTGCGACATAGCGGCCTCAGGCGGTCGTCACCTCGACCGACTCGATCTTCTGCGGTTTGATGGGTCTGTCCATCGGGTCGGTGTCGCAGCCTTCGATGCCCTCGACCACGTCGTAGCCCTCGACCACCTCGCCAAAGATGGTGTGATTGCCATTCAGCCAGGGCGTCGGGGCGGTGGTGATAAAGAACTGGCTGCCGTTGGTGTTCGGCCCGGCATTGGCCATCGCGAGGATCCCCGGCTTGTCAAAGCGCAGCTCGTTTTTGGTTTCGTCTTCAAAGGGCTTGCCCCAGATCGACTCGCCGCCACGCCCCGTGCCCTGCGGGTCGCCGCCCTGAATCATGAACTGCGGGATGACGCGGTGGAAAATCACCCCATCATAATACCCCTTCTCGGCGAGCTTCGTAAAATTCTCGCAAGCCTTGGGCGCATACTCGGGCTTCAGCTCCAGCTTGATGTCGCCCTGGTTGGTTTTCAAAGTCACTTCAGTAGCCATAAACACTAACTTGCGTCAGCCGCACCGCGCTGGCAACCGCAAAAAATGCAGCAGCTGCATCCTGCCGCTTGAAAGTCATCCCACGGCTCCTTACACCACTTCCGAATGCTTACGAAAAAGCCCGGCACCATTGCGGTGCCGGGCTGGGTTAGAAGGCTCTCTGAGAGAACGGGCTTAGAATTCGGCGGTGAAGCCGAGGTTCCAGCGGCGCTCTTTCGGATAGGCGTCGTCCAGATAGTTCCACAAGCCCTGACGGGAGGCGTTGATGTCCTCGGTCACGTTGGTCACGTTCAGGAAGAACGTGTATTCACCGTATTCGGAGGGAATCCAGCTCTGCGGCAGGGTGTAGGCGAACTCTAGGTCGAGGCGCGCCGGGTTCATGAAGGTATCGTCACCCAGGAACTGATACTGAGCCGGCACGAACTCAATCTCCGAGCCGAGGTCACCGACCGAGATGTTCTCGTAGAAGTCACTACGGAAGGAATACTTCGCACGCGCAAAGAAGTTATACTTCGAATACTCGAGGGCGAGGTTCCACATAATGTCGGAGTGACCCTGCGTCGGAGCCGAAGAACCGAACTGGTAATCGGCCTCGGACTCGGTGAAGGTCGCGTTGACGTCGATCAGGAAACCATCGAAGGGCGAGGGCAGCATCTCAAGACGTTGACGCGCCACGAGTTCCAAGCCGTAGTTGACGGCGTCGGTATCCGCAGTCGGCGTGGTCACTCGGACGATCCCATTTTCCGCATCGAAGGGAATACCATCGAGGGTGGCCGGCAGTTCGCCATAGAGCGCAGGCAGACCAGCCGCACGGTATTGCTCCGGCGAATAGCTGGTTTCCACATTGAAGGCATAGTTGTTCATATCCTTGTAGAAGAACGCGACCTGATAAACACCGCCCGTATCCGTGTAGTATTCGATCGAGATATCGAAATTCTCGGATTGCTGAGCTGGCAAGTTCGGGTTCGGCACGTTGATACTGTAGGCGTCACCATCTTCGCTGATGTCGCCTCTAACTGAACCAACCATGTCCTTGAGCGCAGGTTTTGCATAAGTCTTACCCCAGGAAGCACGCGTGACAAGCTTGTCGTCCAAGAAGTCGTAGCGCAGGTGAACCGAGGGAAGGAATTGCTCATATTTATTGCCAGAAGTAAACTTGCCGAGGATCTTATCCTCGTTGTTGATGACTTCAGCAGTAGTGAAGTCATTCGGATCGCCAATCTGATTGCGGGCATCGAAGGCTTCTTGCTCGAAGTCCACGAACTCATAGCGCACGCCAGCAATCACAGAGAAGTTCCCGGTTTTGACGTCACCCATGAAGTAGGTAGCGTAGGTGTCTTCGGTGGCTTCGTAGTCGCTGAAGATGGAGCCATTGTTGAAGATGTGCGCCCGCGCGCTTTCTTCCTCAACGATCACGCCGTCCGCGCCGTTGCGGATGAAATCATTGAAGATATTGACCACATCCGGGGTGAAGGGAACGGTTTGGGCACCATTATCCCGGCTGCGCTCTGGAAAGACCGGCCCGTAAGGATAGCTGTCACCGATCAGAACGTAATCCTCGTAAGGGAAGAGGTCGTTGTCGAAGTCATACTCGCGCTCGTCATAGTCGAAAGAGCGCTCCATGTGACGCCATTTTACACCGGTTTTGAGCACGCCGGAGAAGGCGAGCTGCTCGGGCAAGTCCCAAGTGAGATCAAGGGAGAGACCCAGCACATCCTCTTCCTGCTCATACTGCTTCCACTCGAACTCGTCAAAGTCGAAGGAGTCTTCCTGGCCACGCTCCGGCAGGGCAAAACGATCCACTTCGTCGCTGTTGACGGTGTCGTAGTCGATATACCACGGATCGTCAAAGGGGCGAGTGTATTGGAATTGGAAACCTTCACGTACCCACTCCATTTCGTATTCCTCATAATCAGAGGTCGAACGAGAATAGTAGCCGTCGTAGGCGATGTGACCCCAATCGAATTCAGTTTCGCCACCGATATTGAAGACGGTCAGGCTGATGTCTTCGGTCTCGACATCGGCTTGGTAACCGACTTCACCTTCAGGCGAACCGTCTTGGTTGTAGAAGGTGCCGGCCTGCTCGCCGTTGAAGGCAAAACCGAAGTCGCTGGAGCGAATGTTCGACACCACGTCGGAGCCAAAGCCCGAAGGACGCACCAGTGTGCCGGGATTGAATACCGTTTCGGCAAAACCGTCGCCGTCGAGGTCGTAAGCAACGCCGGGCATAACTTCGTCTTCCCAATCCGCACCGGCAAAGACGCCGATATTACCCGCATCGTAGCGCGGATCGGTGTCAGCGAAGGGGGAGACATACTGGTCGATCGGATCTTCGCGGTCGAAGTGATCATTGTTCATGATCGTGTGGTGACGGTAGTCGTTCGAGTCGCGGGTTTCAAAAGCCAGCGTGGTCTTCAAGTAGAGCTCGGTGCGCTCATTGGCTTTCCAGTAGAAGCTGAGGTTGGCACCGATGCGCTCGCGGTTAATGTCGTAGTTATTGGCCTCGATGTCTTCGATGTAAGCGATGACGTCGTGGTCAGGCTCGATGGCGGCCAAACCCGCCTCAATGTCATTGATCAGGTAGTCATTGGCCGGACCGTCGAGGAAGAAGTTGTCGATGTCCTGATTCTCAGATCCCTCGATCTCCTGACCCACCTGCAGCGCGTCGTTGGAGGGCGAAATCCATTGGTTGTCGGTATCGAGATTGTCAAAGCCCTCGTTCTGATTGGAGTAGCTCAGGTTGACGGTGATACCGAAGTTCGGCTCCTCGGCGTCGCCCAGCGTAAAGGGCTCGGCATAAGTGAGCGCCAAATTCTCACCCCAGGTTTCGCGGCGTTCCGTGTAGTCACCGGCAACACGAATCTTGACGAAGCGGTCGTCATACTGGAAGGCGTTCTTGGTGACGAGGTTGACGGTGCCGCCCAGAGCGTCGCCGTCCATGTCCGGAGTGGGGGACTTGACGATTTCGACATTGGTGATGGCGTCGGCTGGGACGTCGTCGAGACGGAAAGCGCGACCCGAACCACCGTAGGCGGTGCCACGTCCGCGACCGCTGGGCGAACCCGAACCGGAAGAGGAGAGGCGGTTGCCGTCGAGCTGCACCGCGTTGAGCGAGGCGTCGAAGCCACGAATGTTGACGTAGCGCTGCACCTCGGTGGAGCCGTCGGTGTCGACGGTCAGACCGGGCATGCGGCTGATGGCAACACCGATGTTGCCGTCGTCCATCTGGCCGAAGACCTCTTCGTTGACCACGTTCTGAATGCCGGAGGCGGCACGTTGGAGGTTGACCGCGCGCGCCTGACCGGCGAGCACCTCAGCGGTGGCCTGGAAGGCTTCCAGCTCCATCAGTTGCGACGCCATCGCGAAGTCGGCCACGGCGCGCTGGCCGGCGGCAACAGAGACCTGCTGGCTGCGCGGAGTGTAGCCGATGTAGCTGGCGTTGAGAGTGTAATTCCCAGCCGGGACGTCGCGGAAGCTGTAACGACCTTCGAGGTCGGTAATAGCCTGACGATCCAGCTCGGGAAGGGTGACGAACACGCCCTGAATGAAGCGGTTACCCGTTTCGTCAAAGACGCGCCCCGAGATGCTCCCGGTCTGGGCGGCGGCGAGCAGCGGCGTGAGGGCAAGCAGCCCGATCAGCGCCATGCGGCTCTTTCCAGCCAGCCAGCCAAGGACTCGGGAAGGAGTGAAGCGTTGTGTGTGCATAGGTTTGTTCTTTTCTGAGTTTGTTCGCTTAAATGTCTGCCGACAGGGTGGGCAGCGAGGCTGAATCTACGGCCACTGTGTTAGGGTTCGGTTAAAAATCCCGCGAAGAGTTGGTGAACTCGGTAGCAAATTCGCAACAGCAAGTGACAAGCGCGTCACAAGCCGAACGCGCCGCTCGCTGCGGATCGCGAAACAACACCCGATGATCGATGTTCTTTATCCGATGCTGACAGTCGGGCGGAATACTTGCGTCATGCTTCAGCACATCGAATCCTTTGGCCAACGCCCGAAGTCCAGCGGGCCAAAAATGCTCAGCGAGCAGCCGCGCATCCACGAGAGCTGCCACATCAGCGACAGCTATTTAGGGGTCTACACCGCGCTCGGGCCTGGCTGCACGATGCGCGAGAGCTCGATGGACGATTACAGCTACCTCGCCGGGCATGTGAGCTGCGTCTGGACGACCATCGGCAAGCTCTGTTCAATCGCCGCTCATACGCGGATCAATCCCGGCAATCACCCCGTCTGGCGGGTGACCACCAGCCACTCGACCTACCGCCGCAAGCAGTATGGCTTTGGGGAGGAGGACGACCACGAGTTCTTCGCCTGGCGCAAGAGCCACCCCTGCGAGATCGGGCACGACGTGTGGATCGGCCACGGGGTCACCGTGCTGGCGGGCAAGAATATCGGCATCGGTGCCTGTGTCGGAGCGGGCGCGGTGGTGAGCAAGGACATCCCGCCCTACGCGATCGCAGTGGGCGTGCCCGCGCGGGTGGTCAAATATCGCTTCGATGAGACCGTGCGCGAGCGCATCATGGAAACCGAATACTGGAACTGGGATCACGAGACACTGAAAGCCCGCATGGAGGACTTGCTCGACCCCAACGTCTTCCTCGAAAAATACGGACGCTGAAGGAACGATGCCAAAGCGACCCGGACGTTCATTCGAGCGATTACCCTGATCCACCTTGAAGTGAAAGTTCGGAACCGTGAAAGCCTATCGACCGGATGCACCCGCGAAATCGTTTGCTTTCAGGGGGCGATTGGCTCAATAGAGTGGCATGAGTTTGAAAGCACTGGGGGCGGTGGCGCTCAAGGGGATCGGCATCGGAGTGGCCAACATCATTCCCGGCGTATCCGGCGGGACGATGGCCGTGGTGTTCGGGCTGTATGATCGGCTGATTGCGGCGCTGAGCGGACTGATGCCGGGTCTGCGCGAGCTGATGACCGAGCGCAAGATCGACCGACTGCGGGCGGAGGTCAGTTTCCTCGCGGCGGTGGGGATCGGCGCGGTGTTCGGGCTGGTGGCCTTCGCTTTTCTAATCGACTGGGGACTCCAGTGGCACCCCGAGGCGACCATGCTTTTATTCATGGGGCTGATTCTCGGGTCGATCCCTGCCGTGCTGCGGATGCGCTCGCTGGAGCCGATCAATGGCGGCCTGATGGCGACCCTCGCGATGGGCGTGCTCGCCGTGCTCCTGCTCGGCGCACCTGCCGAGGAGCCCATGCCGGAAGCAGCCGCCGAAACCGCAGCGGCGGCCGTGGCCACAGACGCGGCACAAACCAGCGCGACCGAGGCGAGCGATCTGCCCCTGCTCTTCGGCGCTGGCGCGGCGGCGGGCGCCCTGGTCCTCTATCCAGAGCAGCCGTCGACGGC
>CAYQTM010000042.1:0-8845 GCA_964420355.1 uncultured Opitutales bacterium | reverse complement strand
TATGTTGTGCAAAATAACCGCTTCTTGCGAAATCGGACACGGACGGCTCGATCAGTGCTGCGTGCGACAAGTCGCGGTGACGCCGACGCAAGTCGATTTTCCCTGCATTCGATCGATCATCGAAGTCGGATGCGAGAGCCAGAGTAAGAAAACCGGGGACGAACAAGCGGTCGGCAAAATTGACTTTCCCTCGGGGCGGCTCTCTGCTAGGGCTTGAGACATGGCAGAAACTTTTTACATCATCCCCGAGGCTACCCACAATGCGCTGGTGGAGGCTGCTTATCTCGAGCGTGGGTTTTCCAAGGACGAGGCTGAAGCGGCGGCCACTTTCGCGGCGTATGCGAGTCGGCACGGGATTCGGACGCATAATGCGATCAAGGCGCTGCATCTGGATCACCTCTTCGGCAGTGGCTCGGGCGGTTGTGTGCCGGGCGCCGAGATCGAGAAGCTGCCCAACCGCTTTGCGGCCTCCGAGGTGTGGAATGCAAATAAGAAACTCGGGCAGGCGACCGCCTATCAGGCGATTGACCGCGCGATCGAGCTGGCGACAGAGTATGGCATCGCGCAGATCAGCGTCGACAATGCCTTTCACTACCTCTGGGGAGGCGGTTATGTGATGTATGCGGCGAAAAAGGGGATGATCGCCTATACGAACTGCACGGCGGCGCTGGCCGAGGTGGTGCCCTTTGGCGGCAAGTTTGCCACGCTGGGGACGAATCCGCACAGCTGGGGCTTTCCGACCGACGATGCGGTGGGCTTTCCGGTGGTGATCGACTGGGCGACTTCGGTCGTGGCGATGGGGCGCGTGCAGCAGTTCGCCCGCGAGGGCAAGCCCCTGCCGCCTAACGCTGCTGTGGATGTGCATGGCGAGCCGACCACCGATGCCTCCAAGGCGGTGGCGCTGCTGCCCTTTGGCGCGCACAAGGGTTACGGGCTGAGCCTGATTAACGAGCTGGTGGGTGCCTTTATCGGCGGCTCGCTGCCGACCCTGCGCAGTCGCTGGCCGAGCTATGACGACATCGGCTCGATCAAGGAAGGCCAGGAAGTGATGAGTAGTCGCGAAAAGCACACGCCCTGCTTCTATTTTCAGGTGATCCACCCCGATGCGCTCAGCTCGGGGGCGTTTGCTGGTGGCCGCAGTCAGCGCGGCAACGTCAAGGCGGTGATCGCGGACATTCTGGGCAATGGCAACGAGAACTGCATCCTGCCGGGCCAGATCGAGGCACGCTTCGCCGAGCGCTGCGGGGACGCCGGCGGCCTGCTTTTCTCCGAAGCCGAGGTCGCGGCCTTCAACGAGGTTGCCGACGAGGCCGGGCAGCCACGCTGGAACCTCGGTGACTTCAAGACCTTGGAGATGTAGCGGCGGTATCGTCTAGCCGTGCGGCGTAAGCCCACGGAACACGCGCCCCCCCCAATAGAGCCGCATTCGCGGTGACAGGGGGGTCGGCTTACCAAGTGTATTCTACCGTGTAGGTGACGGTGGCTGTGGCGTCGGGTTCGAGGGTGACGGGGAACTCGATGGTCTGGGCGTCGGTTTTCTCGAAGTCGTGATTGTGCTCGATGATCTCCCAGTTGACCCAGCGGTAGAGGTGCTCGACCACCTGCACAGTGACGGTTTCCTCGCTGCGGTTGCGGACTTCGATCTCGAAGGTTTCGGTCATCTGATCCTGCGTGCGGTGGCGCGAAAAGTTGGTGCGGGTGCGCTCGCCGACCAGGTCAAAGGCGTTACCGAGGTAAACGCGCAGGGTCTCGTTTTTGGGCGTGTGGTCGATCCGGTTTTCGCCGGTAAATTCGAGCTGCCCGTCGCTGTCCATGCGGTAAAAGCGCGTGCGCCCAGCGGGCAGCGGAATCCCGAGGTTGTTCTCCTCGCTGTTCTTGAACTCGCGATAGATCGCCACATCGGGGCTATCATTCGAGCCGTAATTATTATTGTCGTTTACGCCGCCGCGGTAGCGCCAGTTGTAGGGGATGTTCGCCCCATCATAGACGTAAAGTTTCTGGGTCTTCACCCCTTCCGCGCGAACAAATTCCACCTGCTTGGTTTCGCCATCGCGCAGGGTGGTCGGACGCGGCAGAGTATACATGTGGAACTCGTCGAATTTCTTTTCTTCGACTTGCGGCGGGGATGAAGCTGCACGCATTTCATAGGCATCATAGGCCTTGCCTCGTGCGCTTTCTGCCTCCTCAACCTTATTCACGTCACCAGCGATGAGCTTGATCTTTGCCTCGTCGAACTGCTTGCCCGTCTGGTTATTGATCGAGACCCAGCCGGTCAGGGTGACGTCATCGCCTTCCTCGGGGAGGACGAGGTTGTAGTCAGCCTTCCAGGACATGCCTCGGGTCAGGTAGCTGAGTTGGGCGTCGAATTGGGCGGTGCGGTCGCTCCAAAGTTCCCAGCTGATGGTGGGCTTGAGGACGGACTGGTCGCTCAGGCTGGGAAAGAGCGGTTGTCCGGGCAGGCCGAATTGCAGCTCGCCCTCAACCTCGATGATGGCGGCGACCGACTGGATTTGGTTGTGGCCGTAAACATTTCGACCCTGCTTCACAAACGGGGCGCGGATTATTTTACCGGGGATGAGGATTTCCTCGTCGTCGATGACCTTGCGAAAGTTGATGGTCTGCCCCTCGAAGATTTGAAGGAGGCGCTCCTGATCGAGGGGCTCGCCCTGATAGCTTTGCTCGAGGATGTTGAGCTGCACGCGTCCGGCGGGGTCGCGCAGGACGACGCTCTCGGGTTCGAGTTGGGTGGTGGCACCGGTGTAAGTGACCTGATTGACCCCCTCGGAGAGGTCGAGCGAAACGGTGTCGCGCACGACGCCGAAGTTGTCATTGTAAACGGTGATGGCCGTCTGCGCCTGAGCGGAGGCAGTCACGAGCAAGCTGAGCAGGAGGAGTTTTCGCATGATGTTGTATGAGGGGTTCGCTGGGTTGAACCCTGCCGAGCGCGAAAAGTTCCAAGAAACGCTTGGGCACGCGATCTTTCTCACGCACTGGCAAGTCACAAGTCAGAAGTCACAAGTCAAAAGGCAACACAGTTCTCGGTGAAGGGTCTGGCGCGCTCATGCTCAGAACTTTGAACTTTGAACTTTGAACTATTCAGACTTGTCAAAAGCTGTATTCGCGGAGGAGGTCGCCGTCGAGGCCACGGAGGGTCAGCTCGCTGTAAACCTCGTCGAAGCGTGGCGGCTTGACGTAATCGGGGTAGCTGTTGTCGACATGGGGGCGAGTATAACGGGGTTGCGTCAACTTTCGATAAAGAAAAGGCGGCAATCGACGGCAAAACCAGTTTGGTGGCGCTTGGACTATGCCGAGGGAAGGAAGTGATGGTGAATTGGCTTTACCGCTTGGGGTTGGACGGTAGGATGTAGGTATGCCCCATTTGATGGAACGGATTTATGCGAAGCTGCCCGAGGTGCTCTACGGCGGCGATTATAACCCTGAGCAGTGGCCGGAGTCGGTCTGGCAGGATGATATGCGGCGGATGGGCGAGTGCGGGGTGAATTGCGTGACGCTGGGGGTGTTTTCCTGGGCGAAGCTCAATCCGGCGCCCGGACGCTACACTTTTGAGTGGATGGATCGGGTGTTCGATCTGCTGGAGACGCACGGCATCAAGGTGATCCTCGCGACGGCAACCGCCTCGCCTCCTGCCTGGCTGGCCAAGGCTCACCCCGAGGTGCGCCCGGTGACGCGTGAGGGCACGGTGCTGTGGCATGGCTCGCGGCAGGCTTACACGCCCAACGCACCGGCCTGGCAAGAACACGCCGAGGCGCTGGTGCGGCGGCTGGCCGAGCGTTATGGGGAGCGCGAGAGTCTGTTGCTCTGGCACATCAATAACGAGCTGGCGATGCACCTCGCCGATGGCTCGTTTGGCGAGGTGGATGCGGTGGCCTGGCGGGCGTGGTTGCAGGCGCGCTATGGCGACCTCGACGCCCTCAATGCGGCCTGGGGCACGGCCTTTTGGGCGCAGACTTACTTCGACTGGAGCGAGGTCGAGCCACCGCGCGCGACGCCGACCCAGCACAATCCTTCGATGCAGCTCGACTGGCGGCGCTTCTGGTCGGCCACCATGCAGGCGCTCGTCGAGCGTGAGCAGGCCATCCTGGGCGAGGTGACGCCCGATGTCCCGACCACGACCAACCTCGTGCCGCTGCAAGGCGGGCTGGATGCGGTGCGGGTCGGGCGGCAGGGCGGCATCATTTCGATCGACGCCTACCCCGATCCCGAGCCTTCGCTGGCGCACAACGCCGGGCTCGACGGCGACCTCGCCAGCGGGATGGCCGAGGGGCAGCCCTGGATGCTGATGGAGCAGGCGGCCAATTTTGTCAACTGGCGTGAGCGCAACTCGGCCAAGCGCCCCGGCGTCATGCGGATGTGGAGCCTGCAACAGGTGGCGCGCGGTGCGGATGCGATTTTGTATTTTCAGTGGCGTCAGTCGCGGGCGGGTGGCGAAAAGTTCCATAGCGGGATGCTGCCGATCACCGATCCCGACAAGACCCGCGCTTATCAGGAAATCGTTGGGCTAGGACAGGAACTGAAGCAGCTTGCGCCGGTGCTGGGCAGCGAGCGCCGCGCTGAGATTGCTCTGCTCTTCGACCCTGAGAGCCGCTGGGTTTTTAATCAGCCAGAGCGCCCGATGCGTGGAAACTATTACGATTTTTTCTGCGAATACCACAACGCCTGCCTCGAAGAGAACCTCCCGGTCGATGTGCGGCATCCGCTGGACGATCTCTCCGGCTACCGGCTGGTGCTCGCGCCCGTGCTGCATCTGGTCGATGAGGCACGCGCCAACAACCTCAAGCGTTATGTGAGCGCGGGTGGGTCGCTGGTGTGCAGCTTCCTATGCGGGGTGGTCGATGGGAACGACCACCTGATCCCCGGCGGTGCGCCCGGCCACTTGCGCGAGCTGCTGGGTCTGTGGGTCGAGGAGTGGGATCCGATGCCCGAGACGCGCGAAAATGCGATCAAGCTGGAGGACGGCAGCCTCGTCCCAACGACGACGATCAACGAGATCATCCACACGGAGAAGGCGCGCGCCATTGGCGTCTATGCTCGCGATTACTTCGCCGGGTGCCCGGCGCTGACCCTTAATTTTTACGGCAAAGGCCGCGCCTACTACGTCCCGACGCGTCCCAAGTTCAAGTTTTTGCGGACGGCACTGCGCACGCTGGTCAAGCGCATCGGGGTGCGCCCCCTGCTGCCGGCACCCGAGGGCGTCGAAGTGCTCGAGCGTCGCAAGGACGGCCAGCGCTTCGTCTTCATCATCAACCGCAACACCGGCTCGCGCACGATCAACCTCGGTGCGCTCAGCGGCACCGACCTCCTCACTGGCAAATCCCGCAGCGGCACCCTCACCCTCGACGCCTACGGAGCCGCCGTCCTCCACTGCAACAGCGAGTAACGCGCCAAAAAGCTCACGCAAAGCGTCGGAGCAGCGCAAAAGCAGATAGCCCACTACGAATCTCGCCAATCCACACGAATCACTGCATGACTTCATTCGCGCGGTGCGGTGAAATCCGACCGGCTCCTCAGAGGGATTTTACTGCCCCGTCACGCACATAAGAGATTCGTGTAGATTCGTGAGATTTGTAGTTTCTCTTACTTCCAGGCGCACATTGCGTTCAGCTTTGGAGGCTGGGGATGGGAACTTCGATTTCGACGTCCTGAGTGTAGTCGACGCCCTCGATTTCGAAGCCGAAGAGGCGGAGGAAGTCGCGTTGGTAGGCCGCGAAGTCGCAGTATTGATCGAGGGTTTCGGTGGAGACCTTGGGCCAGGCTTCGGCGATGGCCTGCTGGATTTCCGGTCGCATTTCGAGGTCGTCGATGCGGATCAGCCCCTGCTCGTCGAGCGGCACGCCTTCACCGGTGTAGAGGCGCTCGCGGAAGAGGCGGTTGATCTGCTCGATGGCACCCTCGTGGCCGCCTTTTTCCTTCATCTGCTTGAACAGCATGGTGATGTAGAGGTTCACGCCGGGGATGGCAGCGCTGGCCTGCGTCACGATGGCCTTGTTGACCGAGACGTAAGCATGTCCGGCGACCGAACTGCGGAGGCGGTCGTCGATGGAGGCGGCCTGCATCCGCAGGTCTTTCTTGGCCTGCCCGATGGTGCCGTCCTTGTAGATCGGCCAGGTGACTTTGGGTCCGATGTAGTCGTAGGCGACCGTCTGGCAGCCCTCGGCGAGCAGGTTAGCGTTGTCGAGCGCCTCGATCCAGAGCCGCCAGTCTTCGCCGCCCATCACCTTGACGGTGTGGCGAATCTCCTCGTCGGTGGCGGCTTCGAGGCTGGCGTGGTCGATGGCGCGCTTGTCGGTGTCGAGATACTTGTTGGAGTAGTCGCGGCCAATCGGCTTGAGCGCGCTCTTGAAAACCTCGCCTGTCTCGGGGTCGGTGCGGCGCGGCGCAGCCAGCGAATAAACCACCAGATCGACCTTGCCGAGGTGCTCGCGCACGGCCTCGATGGTCTGCGCCTTGAGGTCGCGCGAGAAGGCGTCGCCGTTCAGGCTAACGGCCTTCAGGCCAGCCTTCTGCGCCTCGGCCTCGAAGGCAGCGGTGTTATACCAGCCGGGGGTCGCCGTCTTGCCGTTGGTCGAGGGACGCTCGAAAAACACGCCCACGGTGTCGGCACCGGCACCAAAGGCCGCGGTGATGCGCGAAGCCAGGCCGTAGCCAGTCGAAGCACCGATCACCAGCACCTTCTTCGGGCCGTTGGCGATCGCACCCTGCTGGCGCACCACCTCGATCTGCTCGCGCACATGGGCGGCGCAGCCCTCGGGGTGAGCGGTGACACATACAAATGCACGGACGCGTGGCTTGACGATCATAAGCTGAAAAATCTGAATCCAAAATTGCCCGACGCGGCAAGCCCGCCGGAAAGGTCGAAATCATCAAGACACGCGCGCGGCGTAGCAAGGGTAAAATGCCGCGATTAGCGGCGGCGCATCGACTGCGCGCGGATGAGCAGCTTGCCGTTTTTGGTCTTCTCTACCTGCCCAAAAACCACCACCGGCTGATCGAGGTAGCGGTCAACCTGATTGAGGATAACGCCCGAGAGATCGACAAAGGCAATGCGCTTGTTATCGCTGTCGACCAGCTTGTAATTATGCTCAACTGGAATGCCAAAGCGCCTTTCGTGAAACTTCAAAGTGCCTTCGAGCGGCTTGGTCAGGCTGAAGGTGGCGGGGGTCTGCGGCGGCGTGTAAACCGGGCGCGCCTGCGGCTGCATGGGCTGCGCCTGCACGGGCTGCGGGCGGGGTGCGGGTGGCGGCGGGGTCTGCTCCACCGGCTGCTGTTCCGGCACCGGCAAGGACTGAACCAGAGGCATCGGGGTCGCCATCGGCTGCGCCGCTCCGGGCTGGCGAAAATAGACGGGCACGGGCTTCGAGAGGCGCACCTCTGTCCAGCCATTCATGTCCTGTACAACCTCGATGGCGTCCTCTGGCTGCACAATCGTCATCACCGAGCTGTTGCGGTCGGGGCGCAGATAGACCACCGCATTGGGCTTGGCCTCTAGCGACTTCGTGATCTGCCCGCTCTGCACATAGCCGGTAAACTCGCCCTGATACTCCGTCCACATCCAGCCCTGATCGGCCTTGGTCTCGTCGAAAACCTCGCTCGCCGCTTCGATCACCGGATCGTCCTCCGAAACGGTTGCCACCTCGGCAGCCGTCTCCGCTGGCTCCAGATACAGCGGCACCGACTGCGCCTGCGCCATGCCGGACAGCGCCAGCACCGCACCCAAAACTGAAAACCCAAGTAATCTACCCATGTATAAGACTAAACAGGTTTGCCTGGGTTTCGCAAGCGTTACTGCGACCTTTGCCGCGCCTGCGGGCGGGAATGGCTTTGCTTCGTGGGCGTGCGGTCGATTTACTGGGTAGATGGAGTTTGCCTTTCCGAAATTGAGCGCCGGGCAGCCCGAGCGGGTGCTGATTATCGCCGAGCTCTCGGCCAACCACAACGGCTCGCTGGAGCAGGCGCGGGCGCTGGTGCAGGCGGCAGCCGAGGCGGGCGCGGACGCGATCAAGGTGCAGACCTACACCGCCGACTCGCTGACCCTGCCGAGCGAGCGCCCCGAGTTTCGCATCCAGCAGGGCACGCTCTGGGATGGCCGCACCCTGCACGACCTCTATCGCGAGGCCGCGCTGCCCTATGCCTGGCACGCCCCGCTGCAGGAGGCCGCCGAGGCCGCTGGCGTGCCGTTTTTTTCGGCACCTTTTGACCCGGCGGCGGTGGATTTTTTGGTCGAGCTGGGCGTGCCCGCGCTGAAGATCGCCTCGCCCGAGATCGTCGACCGTGGGCTGATCGAGGCCTGCGCGGCCACCGGCAAGCCGCTCATCCTGTCGACCGGCATGGCGCGTCTCGAGGAGATCGAGGCGGCGGTCGGCTGGGCGCGGGCGGCGGGGTGTCGCGAGCTGGCGCTGCTCAAGTGCACGGCGGCCTATCCCGCGCAGCCCGCCGAGATGAACCTGCGCACCCTGCCGATACTGGCCGAGCGCTTTGGCGCGCTGGTGGGTCTCTCCGATCACACTTTTGGGCACACGGCGGCGGTGGCTGCGGTGGCGCTCGGGGCGCGCATCATCGAGAAGCACCTCTGCCTCGACCGCTCGCTGGGCGGGCCGGACAGCGGGTTCTCGCTCGAGCCGGGCGAGTTTGCCGCGATGGTGCAGGCGGTGCGCGAGACCGAGGCCGCGCTGGGCGATGGCCAGTGGCGGCTCTGCGAGCGCGAGGAGAAGAACCGCGTCTTCCAGCGCTCGCTCTACATCACCCGCGACGTCAAAGCGGGTGAAGTCCTCAGCGCCGATAACGTCCGCTCGGTGCGCCCCGCACTGGGTCTGCCGCCTGCGCTCCT
>CAYQTM010000041.1:0-8918 GCA_964420355.1 uncultured Opitutales bacterium | reverse complement strand
GACGTGCTTTGGGTCGTGCCCAAGCTGCGGGGGGCGCCCGCCTGGATTGAGGAGCTGCCGGGGTTGCTGGCTCGGTCGCTGGAGAGCGCAGATGTGGCGCTGCGCGGGAAGATCGCGTCTTTTCGGCGCGACTTGGACAGCAAGAAGCGGGTGCAGATAACGGCGGCACCGTTTTCAGATGTGGCCGTGCTGGTCGACCCGATTACCGAGGCGGTGGATCGGTGGCTGGCGTTTTTTGAGCGGCATTTCTGCGAGCGCGACTCGTCCAGTCAGAATATTCCACGCACGGTTTTTGTCTTTGATGACTTCGATCTGGCGCCCCCTTCAATTGTGCGCTGGCTGTTTGACTATTTTTTGGATCGCCTGAGCAGCACGGTGGCCTGCAATGAGTTTCGCTTTTTGATGGCCTCCTGCCTCTCGCCGGAAGAGGTGCCGAGCCTGCTGGAAGGTTTTCGCGGCAACGGGATTCCGTGGGTGAGCCTGGCGCTGAAGCCGGCGAACATCGACGAGATTGCGCAGGCGCTGAAAAACTTCGGGCTGCCCGAGACGCTCGCACTGGAAGTGCACAAACGCTCGGAAGGTATGCCCGCGAAGCTGCGCGACACGCTGATCGAGCTGCAAGAGCGCGAGGGACGCTTTTTCAGCAACACGATTGTCAAACAGCTGGTGAGCGATAAATCGCCTCAGGAGTGCAAGTGGCTGGTCTGGGCGGCGCATATCGGCGAGGTCAGCGAGGAGACACTGCGTGTTTTTGGCTGCGGTGCTGGTGAGGCCGCCCGTGCCTTTGAGTGGCTGCGAGCCAACTGCACCATGACGATGCGAGCCGACCGCAACAGCCGCTACCTCGACGAGGTGGCCAGCGAGGGGCTGCTGGAGTGGCACCGCAAGGAAGATCCCGAGGGTTTTGAAGATGCCAATGCGCGGGCTAACCGATTTAAGAGTGTGGCGGCGGTGATTCCCGAGCGGAAAGAGCGCGAGCACTTGGCGCTGCTCAATCCGATTGCCTACTTTAGCCGCAGTCTGCTGCGCGAGCTGCCGGGTGTGCCAGCGGAGTCGCTGGATCGTCTGCTGGATTATAAGAAGGGCTATTTTTTTGAGACGCGGCAGAATTATCACATGGAGCACGATGTGGCGCAGGCGGTGAAGACCTACTGCGAGCTGATTCCGCCGGAAAATGCGAAGGCGGTGGAGCAATACGCCAGCGAGGCTTGGAATCGCAAGCTCAAGGAGCTGAACGAGCGCCGCGAACAGCTTGAGAATGAGAAAAAAGCGGCCAACGAAGATCTCGCGCGCCTGAAAGCAGAATACAGTGAGCTGGTGGCGCACGAACCCAAGACGCGTCCGGCGGCGGCACCGCGCCCAAGCCTGCCGAGGATGGGGAAGAAAACGCGTCGCCTGCTGGTGGCGGTTATGCTGGAGATTGTCGGCATTTTCATCCTTTATCTCAGCATCCTTTTTTATACAACCGCCACCCTGCCACTCAGTCTGCTTGCACTGATTATGATCATCGCCGGCATCTTCTGGCCGATGCGGGGGAGCGGTAGTAATAGCAAATCAGGCAACACAAAGAAGCCTCCCGCAACGGTCGCCAGCGCGCCCAGTCGGCGTCGACGCCTTTTTGAGCTTCAGATACTCAACCTCGACAACCGCCGCAGCGTGCTCCAACAACGCCTGACCCGCTACCAGAAGACGCTCGATAGCATCGATGAAGAACTGCGGGAGCCCTTTGTCCGACAGACGGCTGTCTGATTGGCTGTTGGCTCTTCGCGGCGGTTGCTGGCTTCCTGCCTGCGGGGCAGGCAGGCGTCGGGGGGGCGGGGGCGCTGCGCGCCCCCGCCCCCCACCCACGCGTGCACAACGCAGTTGTGTGCGAAGCTGGAGCACCAAAACCCAACGCCGCCCGTCCGTCCGAAAAACGGCTTTGACCTTACCCCTAAAAGTGCGCAGTGTCGCGGCATGGATAGCGCTGCGCCCGTCAATGCCGCCCGCAAAGTTCTTATGGTTGCGCCGGAGGTGGTGCCGCTCGTCAAGGTCGGTGGCCTCGCCGATGTGGTCGGCTCTCTGCCCGGAGCGCTGCACGGCCTTGGCATCGAGGCGCGGGTGGTCTGCCCGCTCTACGGATCGGTGCGCCCTGATGCGGATTGGAAGGCGCATGAGGAGCCGCTCATCGTCTATCTGGGCGAAGGGCCGATGTTCTGCCGCGTCTGGGAGACCCGCCTGCCGGGGGCGGGCGCCTGCCGCCTTTATTTTTTGGAGCATGACCAGCTTTTTGGCCGCCCCGAGGTCTATGCGGGGCCGTGGGGCGACCACGCCGACAACGATCGCCGCTTCACTTTCCTTTCGCGAGCCGCCATCGACCTCTGCCGCTACCTCCGCTGGACGCCTGACATCTTCCACTGCCACGACTGGACGACCGGTCTCCTCCCCGTTTACCTGAACACCACCGAAGCCGCCACCGCCGAAGGCCGCGCCGCCTCGGTGATGACCATCCACAATCTGCAATTTCAGGGCATTTTCCGCCGTGAAACCCTCAATTTCGCTGGCCTGCCCGACACCGTCTTCCGAGCCGACGGCCTCGAATCGATGGGCTACCTCAACATGCTCAAAGGCGGCATTTACCACGCCTCCAAAGTCACCACGGTCAGCCCGCACTACGCCGCCGAGATCCAGACGCCTGCCCTCGGCTGCGGCCTCCATCACGTGCTTAATTTCCGCGCCGCCGACCTCATCGGCGTGCTCAATGGCATCGACGAAGGCGCTTGGAACCCGGCCACCGACCCCAAGCTCCCCGCCAACTACCACAGCAGAGACCTCTCGGGCAAGGCCGCCTGCAAGGAAGCCCTCCAAAAGCGCCTCCTCCTCGACATCGAGCCGGGCGTCCCCATTTTTGGAGCAGTCGGGCGTCTATACAGTCAGAAGGGTCTGGATCTCCTGGTCGATATCCTCGGCCAGCTCGCCAACGAGATGCAGATTCAAGTCGTCGTCCTCGGCAGCGGCGACCACGAGACGGAGGAAGGCCTCAACGCCGCCGCCCGCCGTTTCCCGGGCAAGGTTGGCGTTTACATCGGCTACGACGACGCCCTCGCGCACCTCATTTACGCTGGCTCGGACTTCTTTCTCATGCCCAGCCGCTTTGAGCCTTGCGGCCTCAGCCAGCTCTACGCCATGCGCTACGGCACGCCGCCCATCGTGCGCGCCACCGGCGGCCTCCTCGACACGGTCGACCAATACGACGAGCAGACCGGCGCGGGCACTGGTTTCGTCTTCGAGCAACCCACCCCCAGCGCCCTCTATTACACGATGGGCTGGGCTTGCGCCACCTACTACGACCGCCCCGAGCATACCGCCCAGCTCCGCCGCACCGGCATGGAAAAAGATTTTTCCTGGCAAAGCTCGGCCAGTATCTATCGCGACATTTACCAATGGGCACTCGACAGCCGTCGCGGCCTCGGTGCCGACCCTCCGGCTCCCGATTCCATTCCCCAGCCCATCCAGCCCGCCGATTTGCCTAACGTATGATCGCCGAGCCGCCGCCCTCATGCGGCGAAGTCCGCCGAGACGCGGGCACTCGACCCCGCCCGCAAAAAGCCCGCCGGGTGTCCGGCGGGCGTAAGGCATTGCCTATGTTTCAGGCGAATGGGGTGATAGAACTCACACCGGGGTTGCCTTGGGGAGCGAGGCTGGCAATTCTACCGGGCGCGCGTGCTTGCGCTTGACCCGCTGCAGCCGCGATCGCCGTCGCAACTTTCGGTCGAGCTTGTCCACAAGTTCGTCGATCGACTTGTATAGATCTCCCGTTTCACAGGAGACGACAATGGTGGGACCACTGATTTCAATGATCCCTTTGGCAATGAAGCCGTCATCAAGGCTCGGAGTCTGGGATTTGCTCAGCTCGACACGCAGGCGTACAATCCGGTCTTCGTGGTTGAAGAGTTTCTCAACCTTCTCGCGGACAGCGGATTTCAGAGCGTCGGTGAGTTCCAGGTGGTTGCCCGAGATGATGACGTCATGCTGCTTCATAGTAGGTTCCTTTTCTTGATTATGGTTTGCGATTGGCGCGGTTTGGACACAAGAGTGCCCTTTCACCACGCGATAAAAGCCATGGATGCACACACCGAGAATGAGGCGAGCCGCTGGGGTGCGGTCGTCATTACTGGCGGATCCTCCGGAATCGGGAAAAAATTTATTGAGCGGCTCGCTGCGATGCAAAACGAGCTGTTTATCTGCAATATGTCGCGGAGCGTGCCCACGTTTACCGATCCCGAAGGGGTTCACTACATATTAAGACATCACGGGGCGGATTTGTCCAGCCCGGACGAGGTTTTTCGGGCATTTTCTGAGGTCGAGGCCGAGCTGGCGGCGGAGGCTCCCAAGGGGCCAATGCTCCTGATCAATAACAGCGGGTTTGGCGACTATGGCCTCTTTCCCGACTGCGATCTCGACAAGCATCTGAAAATGATCGATCTCAATGTAAAGTCGGTCGTTTACCTCACAGGTTTAATGCTGCCGCTGCTGAAGCGCCGGGGCGGGGCGATCCTCAATGTGGCCTCAACCGCCTCATTTCAGCCCTGCCCCTACATGAGCACTTATGGCGCGACCAAGGCCTTTGTCCAGAGCTGGAGCCTGGCGCTCAGCGAGGATTTGCGCGGGAGCGGGGTGCAGGCGCTCTGCCTCTGTCCGGGGCCGACCCGCACCGAGTTTTTCCATGCGGCGGGCTTCGAGGGCGAGGACGATCCGGGCAAGACGCAGCCCTTTGTCCAGACCGCCGACGAGGTGGTCGACGCGGCGCTGCGGGCGCTGCGGAAGGGTAGGGCGCTTCAGGTTTCGGGTTGGAGCAACCAGCTATTGACCGCCTTTTCCAGCAAGCTGCCGCGCGTAATGGCGAGCAAGATCGCGCGGCGGGTCATGCAGTCCTGGCGGAGTAGTCGTTAAGCGCGCGCCAGTCGAACCGTTTTGCTATGATGAAAGCTGTTATTGTTGCCCTTTTCTTTCTGACAAGCGCGGCTGCGGCGATGGCGCAGAATCGGATAGGAACCGGGCCGGTGCGAGAGCGCTATCAGCAGCTTTGCATGAGCTGTCACGGGGCGGATTTGCGGGGTGGCTCGGGTGGGTCACTGGTGGATTTGCCTTGGACGAAGATTCCCGAGGGGATGTCGCCGACCGAGTATATTCTGGAGGGCAATATGTCGATGGGGATGCCGCCCTTTAAGGAAGCGCTGAGCGCGGAAGAGGCGCGGGCGCTGGTGATTTATATGCAGGAAATTGCCGCGCAGACCTCGCAGGAGCGCGAGCCGCCGCCGCGTGCGTCCGCTGAGATCGTCGAGGCGGATGGGGTGCGCTTTCGGCTGGAGACGGTGGTCGAGGGGCTGGACATTCCCTGGGCGGTGGCCTTTCTGCCCACGGGCGGGATGCTGATTACCGAGCGCCCGGGCTCGCTGCGGCAGTTTTTGGATGGCGAGCTGCTGCCGCCGGTCGAGGGCATGCCCGAGATCTGGGCGAGAGGGCAGGGCGGTTTAATGGAAGTGGCGCTGCACCCCAACTACGCCGAAAACGGTTTGGTTTATCTGGCTTACAGTGAGCCCTCTGAGAGCGCCGGCAACGAGGGCATGACCGCCATCGCGCGTGGGCGCATCGTCGACAACCGCTGGACGGATCACGAGATGATTTTCGAGGTGCCCGAGCGCTTTCATAATCGCTCCGGAGTGCATTTCGGCACGCGGTTGGTCTTTCAGGACGGCTATTTGTTCTTTCCGATTGGTGACCGAGGGGCGCAGCAGCAGGCACAGGATCTGAGCCGCCCGAATGGCAAGATTCACCGCATCCACGACGACGGGCGCATCCCCGAGGACAACCCATTCGTCGACCAGCCCGACGCCTTCCCCAGCATCTGGACTTATGGCAACCGCAATCCGCAGGGGCTCGACCTCGACCCCGCCACCGGGCTGCTCTGGTCAACCGAGCACGGGCCGCGCGGTGGCGATGAGCTGAACCTGATCGAGCGCGGGAACAACTACGGCTGGCCCGTCATCACCTACGGGATGAATTACAGCGGACGCCCGATCACTGACCAAACCCATGCGCCGGGCATGGAACAGCCCAAGCTCCACTGGACGCCCTCGATCGCAGTCTGCGGGATGGATTTTTACGAGGGCGAGGCCATCCCCGAGTGGACGGGGCAACTCTTCACCGGCGGTCTGGCCAGCGAGCAGTTGCACCGCATTGTGATCGACGGGCGCGAGGTCAAGAGCGACACCATTGTCCTCAAAGGCGCGGGTCGCGTGCGCGATGTCCAGAGCGGCCTCGACGGCCACCTCTACCTCGTGCTCAACAGCCCGGACAGCATTGTGCGTCTGGTGCCAGCCGATAGCGAGTAGCCCAGCGGCGCGCCGACTTTGTCCGCAGCGGTTGGCGCTACACCAGCAAGGTCAGTCCGTCGTGAGCGAGCGAGATTTTCTGTCCGGGCGCGGCCTCGGCCATGCGCGGGTGTTCCTGGCGGTAGGCTTCGGCAAACTGCAGGGTCTCGGCAAGGTAGTGGTCGAGATCCTCGTCGCTCGACTCGGGGTCGTGGTGGAAAAGCACCGTGTGCTTGACCCCGGCACGCACCGCAAGCTGTGCCGCCATAACGTTGCTGGAGTGACCCCAGTCCGCTTTGGAAAAGGTCGCATCCAGCAGGTTGTATTGGGCGTCGAAAATGAGCAGATCCGCCCCTCGAATAAATTCGATAAACCTGTATTCTTCATCAAAGGCGTCCTCCTTGTGCTCGGAGTCGCTTGAATAGACGATGGTTTTGCCATCCTGACGCAGGCGGTAGCCGTAGGAGGTGCCGGGGTGTTTTTGGCGCAGGCTGTCGATCTCGAAGCCCAGCAGCTCGAACTTGGCACCCTCGGGCTTGATGTTGAAATTCAAGTCCGCCCGAAGCGCCTCGTCGCCCACCGGAAACCAGGGCGCGCCCATCTGCCCGCGGATCGCCTTCTCAATATCCGCGTGGTGCCCGTGAAAAACCACCGTGTGCTGCGGCATGTAAGCCGGCGCAAAGAAAGGAAAACCCTGAATATGATCCCAGTGCAGGTGGGAGATCAGGATATGAAACACCTTGGGCTCGCTCAACTCGCCCTGCCGCAGCAACTGGCTGGAGAGCTTCCGCAAGCCCGACCCCGCATCCGCGATCAAAAACTCCGCATCGCGCTCGGCCAACTGCACGCAGGAGGTCTCGCCGCCGTAACTGCTCCGCAGGCGAAAGGGCAGCTCCTCGTCGATGAAGCGCTCGACCGCCGCCCGATCTTTCAGCTCCCGACCCCGTGCCCCTTCCAGCACCGCAATCATCTTCTCGCGGATACTGCTTGGGGTGAGCGCCGTCGGAATCGACCCCCGACAGCCCCAAATCTTCACTGGAAAAATCATACGGCTTTAAAACAGGTTTAACCGTAACGATTTATGAAGTCAATCCAAGCTTCGCGGAAACAGCCTGACGCAGCAGCCAGAGAGCAATGCGCAGGGAAAGCCTAAACCTTCCCAACGCGATTTCCTCGTTTGCAAAACGTTTTGCTCAATCTGCTGAAGCAGCTGGCGCTAGACGCCGGCGGGTTCGGGGGCTTTGGTGCCGAGGCCGAAGACTTCGCGGGCGTCGGAGATTTCGCCGGTGATGGCGGCGGCGGCGACCATGAGGGGGCTCATCAGGACGGTGCGCCCGGTGACGCTGCCTTGACGACCCTTGAAGTTGCGGTTGCTGGAGCTGGCGCAGAGCTGATCGCCCACCAGCTTGTCGGGATTCATCCCGAGGCACATGGAGCAGCCCGCGCCGCGCCACTCGAAGCCGGCTTCGATGAAAATCTCCTTCAAGCCGAGGCTCTCGGCGAGCTTGGCCACGCCTTGGCTCCCCGGCACGCAGATGGCCTGCACGCCCGACGCCACCTTGCGCCCGGCGAGGTATTTCGCCACCTCCTGCAGGTCGCTCAGGCGCCCATTGGTGCAGGAGCCGAAGAAGGCCACGTCGATTTTTTTGCCGCGAATCGGCTCGCCGCCGCTGAACTGCATGTGCTCCAGCGCCTCGGCGATGCCCTCGCGTTCGCTCTCGGTCTTGCCATCGGCGGCGGCGGGGATCGCCTCGTCGATAAAGATGGCCTGCCCGGGATTGATGCCCCAGGTAACGGTCGGCGCAATGTCCTCGGCGCGGATGTTCACCACGTCGTCGTAGTGGCAACCGGGGTCACTCGCCACGCTGCGCCAGCGCTCGACCGCCGCATCCCAAGCCTCGCCCTTGGGTGCGTAGGGACGCCCTTGCAGGTATTCAAAAGTCTTCTCGTCGGGGTTGACGTAGCCGACGCGCGCGCCGCCTTCGATCGACATATTGCAGACGGTCATGCGCTCTTCCAGCGACATGGCGTCGAAGGTCGAGCCGCCGTATTCGTAGGCAAAACCCGTGCCGCCCTTGGTTCCGAGCAGGCGGATGATGTGCAGCACCACGTCCTTGGCGTAAACGCCCGGTGCCAGCCGGCCGTCGACATTGATGCGTCGCACCTTCAGCTTGTTCAGCGCGAGGGTCTGAGTGGCCAAAATATCGCGCACCTGACTGGTGCCGATGCCAAAAGCGATCGCACCAAAGGCACCGTGGGTGCTGGTGTGGCTGTCGCCGCAGGCGATGGTGGTGCCCGGCTGGGTGATCCCTTGCTCCGGCCCGACAACGTGGACAATCCCCTGATGGCCGGTATGGGTGTCGAAGAAGGTGACGCCGTTGGCCGCCGTGTTCTTGCGCAGCTCCATGATCATCGCCTGCGCCAGCGGGTCGCTGTAAGGCTCGTTCACCTCGTTGGTCGGCACGATGTGGTCGACCGTGGCGAAGGTGCGCTCCGGGAACTTCACCGGCAGATTCATATCGCGCAGCATCCCGAAGGCTTGCGGGCTGGTCACCTCGTGAATGA
>CAYQTM010000040.1:1863-8940 GCA_964420355.1 uncultured Opitutales bacterium | reverse complement strand
GGACGCAGCGGCCGGGTCACGCACTTCCTCCGCCAGAAAGGTTTTAGCAAGGTCGCCAACCTGCGCGGCGGCATCGACGCCTGGGCGCTGGAGGTCGACCCCAACATGCAGCGCTACTGATTCTTTGCAGATCCCAATGGTGGTGAAACCTATGAAGTTATCAATCTGTGGCATGGCGGCGTTGGGCTGGCAGGGCGAACGCTTGACTGCATGAGCGTTTTTGAGCATATTTGAGCTATGGAAGGCTCAAAGAGCACACTTTTGCGGACTCGTGTCGATACCGTCCGCTATCAGAAGGCCGAGCAGGTTTTCGAGCGTCTGGGGATGAAAACCAGCGACGCCATCAATGTCTTTCTCGCGCAGGTTGCCTTGCGGGAAGACCTTCCGTTCTCTGTTACGGCGCATCCTGAGCGGCTGATTTCGGATCAAGAGCAGGCCAGAAATTGGAACGAAGCCCTCGGTGACTACTAAACCCAAGGCAGGTGAGGTTTGGTTCGCCGACCTCGGCATGGTGGAGAAGGGACGCCCGGTGCTGGTTCTGTCGTATCCAGAACGCGACGATGCGCGTGCATTGGTGATCGTGGCTCCTTTGACTTCACAAATTCGGGGAATGCGCGGAGAGGTTGATCTTGGGCATCCCAAATGGCTCCCAAAGCACTCTGCCGTCAATGTCCAGGGGCTGGCCAGTTTTGACCGCCACAAGCTGACGAGAAAGTTCGGGAAGCTGGCTAAGGTGCAGTTCGATGAAGTTAAGGTCGCGATTCGGGATCTGCTCGATTTATGATCGCGGATAATCGCTCTGTGGTTGATTTTTGTTAGATATTCGTGAGCCGCTTGCGTTATGGGGGCGGTTGGCTATCTTGCGCTTGGATGTCCAGCCAGCCCGTCGCACGTTCCGCGTCTGGGGCGCATCCGTGAACCCGCCCGTTTCCCATGCGTTTATCCACTCTTACCATCCGGCGACCGGTTTTTACAACTGTGCTGAGTCTCGCGATTGTCCTGCTGGGGCTGGGTGCCTTCAATCTGGTGGGCGTGCGGGAGTATCCGAATATTGAGCGTCCGATTGTCAGCGTGAGCGCGGGCTACATCGGGGCGGGTGCGGAGGTGATCGAGAGCCAGATCACCGAGCCGTTGGAGGAGGAGATCAATACGGTGCCGGGGATCCAGACGTTGACCTCGACCAGCCGCGAGGGGCGGGGATCGGTGCGGATCGAGTTTGGGCTGGATGACAACATTGACCGCGCGGCCAGCGATGTGCGCGACCGGGTGTCGGCGGCGATGGGGCGGCTGCCCGCCGACGCCGATCCGCCGCGTGTGGAGAAGGCCGATGCCGATGGCGACCCCATCGTTTTCCTCAATTTGAAGAGTGACCAGCGCAGCCTGCTGGAGCTGACCGAGATCGCCGACAACCTCTACAAGCAGCGGCTGGAAACCATCTCGGGCGTCGGGCGGGTGGATATCTGGGGCGACAAGGAGTTTGCCATGCGCCTTTGGCTGGATGCCGACCGGCTGGCGGCTTACGGTCTGGCGGCGAGCGATGTGCGGCGCGCCTTGCAGCGGGAGAATGTGGAGCTGCCGAGCGGGCGGATCGAGGGCAGCGAGGTGCAGCTTTCGGTGCGGACGCAGAGTCGGCTGGGCGATGATCCGGCGCAGTTCGAGGACTTGGTGATCGCCGAGCGCGACGGGCGGCTGGTGCGTCTGCGCGATCTCGGGTATGCGGAGATTGCCCCGCGCAATACGCGCACCATGCTCAAGCGCGACGGCGTGCCGATGGTCGGTGTGGTGCTGCGTCCGCAGCCGGGCGCGAACCAGATGGCGATCAGCCGCGAGTTTTACAAGCGGGTGGCCGAGATCGAGCGCGATTTGCCGGCGGATATCGAGACGGGGATCGGCTTTGACACGACGGAGTATATCGCGCAGTCGGTCAGTGAGGTGCAGCAGACTATTTTTCTGGCGCTGGGGCTGGTGGCGATCACGATTTTCCTGTTTTTGCGTGAGGTGCGCTCGGCCTTTATCCCGCTGATTACGATACCGGTGGCGCTGATCGGCACCTTTTTCATCCTCTGGATTTTTAACTACTCGATCAACGTGCTGACCCTGCTGGCGATGGTGCTGGCGATTGGGCTGGTGGTTGATGATGCGGTGGTGGTGCTCGAAAACATTTACCGCAAGATCGAGGGTGGTGCCGAGCCTCGGCAGGCGGGCGAAGAGGGCATCCGCGAGATTTTTCTGGCGGTCATCGCCACCACGCTGGTGCTGGTGGCGGTGTTCGTGCCGATCATGTTTCTGGAGGGCTTTACCGGGGCGCTGTTTCGTGAGTTTGGGGTGACGCTGGCCGGGGCGGTGGCGATTTCGTCCTTTGTCGCGCTGACCCTGACGCCGATGCTGTGCACCAAGATTCTGCGCTCGAAGCGCCCCAACTGGTTTTACCGCAAAACCGAGCCGTTTTATGAGTGGCTTTCCCGCAGCTACCGCGAGTCGCTGCAAGGGTTTTTGAAGGCGCGCTGGCTGGCGGTGCCGGTGTTTCTGTTGGCGCTGGGCTGCATCTACTGGATTTACACACTGCTGCCGCGCGAGCTGGCACCGAGCGAGGATCGCGGGCTGCTGATCGTGTTCGTGCAGGGGCCGCAGGGCGTTACTTATGAATACATGACGGAGGGGATGACCCAGCCGGATGCGGTGGTGCAGGAGACGGTGCGGGAGGAGGAGCTGTCGGCGCTGATCTCGGTGACCTCGCCTGGCTTTGGCTCTTCGAGCACGGTGAACACAGGGTTTGCGCGGGTGGTGTTGACTGATTCCGACCTGCGTGAGCGCAGCCAGACGGAGATCGCGCGCGACCTGCAGCGCGCGGTCAGCTCGATCGCGGGCGCGAGTGTATTCGTTCGTGAGCCGCCGACGATCAGCACCGGGCGGCGGGGTCAGCCGGTTGAGTTTGTGGTGCAGAATCAGGATTTCGAGCGGCTGCGCGCCGTTCTGCCCACTTTTCTCGAACGGGCGCAGGATCAGGCGCCGTTCCAGTTTGTGCGGGTCGACTTGGAGTTCAATCGACCCGAGCTGCGGATCGACATCGACCGCACTCGCGCCCGCGCGCTGGGCATCGACACGCGCGAGGTGGCGGAAACCGTGCAGGCGGCGCTTAGCGAGCAGCGTTATGGTTTCTTCGAGCGCAAGAGCCAGCTCTACGACATCGTCGGGCAGATCGGCCTCGGCGATCGCGATGCGCCGCAGGATCTCGACCGCCTGACCGTCCGCACTGCGGCGGGCGACCTCATTACACTCGACAATCTCGTGACCGTTACCGAGGGCAGCACGCCGCCGGTGCTCTACCGTTACAACCGCTTTCCGGCGGCCACTTTTTCGGCCAGCCTGCGCGAGGGTTACACGGTTGACGAGGGCATCGCCGCGATGCGGGCGGTGGCCGCCGAGCTGCTGGACGAGACCTACACGACCGAGCTGACCGGCCAGTCGCGCGAGTTTCAGGAGGCGGGCGGCAGTCTGCTCTTTGTGTTTTTGTTCGCGCTGGTGTTTGTGTATCTGGTGCTGGCGGCTCAGTTTGAGAGCTTCCGCGACCCGCTGGTGATTATGCTGACGGTGCCGCTGGCGCTGGTGGGTGGCCTGCTGGCGCTCTGGTATTTTGATCAGACGCTCAACATCTTTTCGCAGATCGGTCTGATTATGCTGATCGGGCTGATTACCAAGAACGGGATTCTGCTGGTGGAGTTTGCCAAGCAGCGCCGCGCCGAGGGCAAGGACTTGATGGAATCGATCACTCAGGCGGCGGAAATCCGTTTCCGCCCCATCCTGATGACCGCTATCTCGACCATCCTCGGGGTGCTGCCCATTGCGCTCGCGCTGGGTGCTGGGGCGGAGAGCCGAGTGCCGCTCGGCATCGCGGTGATCGGCGGCCTCATCCTCGGCACCTTCCTCACCCTCTACCTTATCCCCGCCGCCTACTTGCTGATCGGCTCGAAATCCGAACGCGCCGGAGGGTAAGCCCTGCATCATCGCATCGGATAAGCAAATATCTTACTATAATCAGCTTGACCTTGAAGGCATTGTGCTACATGGTGTGCTACATGGAAACCGCGACTGTCAGAGACCTCCGCAATCACTACAGCCGTGTGATCGATATTGTTACTGGTGGACAAGAGGTAACGATTACTCGATATGGAAAGCCAGTAGCTAAACTGATTCCAGTGGCATCAGAGTCCAGAGGCAAGGTGGACTGGTCTCAGTGTGAAGCAGTTACTCTTGATCGCAGTCAACTGCCGTGCCCTAGCGCTGAAGAGAGCTTGAGCTTTCTTAAGGAAGCGGGTGGAAAATGGTAATCGCTGTCGACACCAGTTTTCTGTTTTCGCTTTTCGGGAATGACCAGAATACAGTAAAAGCAGTAGGCTGGTTAAAGGGATGTGACGATTTTTTGCAAGTTACTGTGCTTAACTTATTCGAGTTAGAGAATGCTTTTCACTTAGCAGCTTTTAAGGACTTTTACAGTCCCGATCACATCCATCGGTTCAAAACTTGCTATGAAGCTGCGCTGGCAAATGGCCATCTCGTTCTGATGCCGGTTGATCTTCATGAAGTTATTCAACGGGCTCGGCATCTTTCTCAAGAGTACTCCACAAGAGGGGGACATCGAAGCTTTGATGTCTTGCACATCGCTGCAGGAGCCTCGTTAGGCGCTGGAACATTTCTGACCTTCGATAATAATCAAATTAAACTGGCGCAGGCTGTAGGTCTGGAATGTCCGCTCTACTGAAATCTATGGCGCTCGCGCTGGGAGCCGGTGCGGAGAGCCGCGTGCCGCTCGTCATCGCAGTGATCGGCGGTCTCATCCTCGGCACCTTCCTCACCTTATACCTCATCCCCGCCGCTTATCTGCTGATCGGCTCGAAATCCGAACGCGCCGGCGGGTAGTCTTTCGCGATGCGACAGGCCGGTGGTGAGGTTGCATGCGGCTTTTTTTCTCACGCAGTGGGTCGGAGAGGCGGAGAAGCTGGCACGGGTGCTGCGGCAGGGTGGCTGATGGAGGATTCGAGCAGGCGGGGCGCGTCGACGCTGAAAGGTTTTTGGTTGCGGCTATTGATGGTGGCCGGGGTGGTGGTGCTGCTCTGGCTGCTGTATCAGGCACGGGCGGTCATCTTGGTGATGCTGGCGGCGCTGGTGGTTGCGGTTATGCTGACGGGGCTGGCGAGCAAGCTGAATCAGATCTTGCCTTGGGACAATAGCAAGGGGCTTTACCGCGCCTGTCTGGCGGTGGTTTGCCTGTTTATTCTGGGGATTTTCGTGGGTCTTGGATTTCTTATTGGACCGCGCGTGGCAGAAGATGTTGAGCAGATCGAGCAGTCCATCCCCAAGGCCGTGGAGAAGCTGCAAGAGCTGCTGATCATCGGCGATCTTATGCAGCGAGACGAGGGGGTGATTTCCAAGGAAACGGCGGCGAGCCTCTGGCAGGGCGTATCGGGGAAGGCCATGGAGGTGGCGCAGGGCTTCGTAATGGGAGTGAGCTGGTTTGTGCTGGTAATTTTCCTCTCGATTTTCGGGGCGGCGCAGCCCGACCTGTATCGCAGGGGAATGGTCTCCCTTTTCCCGCCCAGCCAACGCGAGGCCGCCGATGGGCACCTGCGCGCCTGTTTTCGCGCGCTCTGGCGGTGGCTGACCGCGCAGGGCTTCGCCATGCTGGTGATCGCTGTGCTGACCATGCTGGGGCTGTGGCTGGTCGGCATGAAATTCGCCATCACGCTCGGGCTGATCGCCGGTTTGTTGCAGTTCATTCCCCACCTTGGACCGCTGCTGTCCTCGATTCCCGCACTGCTGGTCGCGCTGACCGTTTCGCCGATCATGGTGCTGTGGGTCGCAATTGTCTACGCGGTGATTCAACTCCTTGAGAGCGACTTGATCACGCCGATGATTATGGAGGGTCACGCTGATCTGCCCCCGGTCATCACCCTGCTTTCGGCGGTGGTTGGCGGACTGATCTTCGGGCCGCTCGGGGTGGTGATTGCCGTGCCGACCGCTGTGCTACTGTTGACCCTCTACCAGCGCCTTTACCAGCAGGAATTGCTGGGGCTGGATGTGCCGTCGCCCGGCGACTGAAGGCAGCCAGAGTGTAGCGGTGCGGCGTAAGCCCCCTGGGTGGGTGGCTGGCATTCAAAAAATTTAGCCGCTTGCGCGCGTAAGCGCTCATCTTGTAATTTGCGGGCTATTCCTCGTCGTATTCTTCGGGGATTTCGAGGCTTTCGGGGTCGAGTTGGCTGATGAGGAGGAGTTGCAGGCGCGCGAGGAATTGGTAGGTGGCGTAGGCGCGGGTGCCTTCGAGGTCGAGGGGGATTTCGGGCTCTTCGCCGGTTTCGAGCAGGTGGTCGGGCAGCTTTTTGAGCGGCTCGGCGCGCAGCCAGAGGCGCAGGCTGGTGAGGGCGCGGAGGATGGCTTCGGCCTCGGGTTCGCGCAGGGGGATGGGCTGGCGTCCGAAGTTTTTATGCCGCAGGAGCTTGAGCAGCGCCTGAAAATCCTCGCGCTGGGCTTCGAGCAGGCCGTCCTGCCAGGCCTCGGCCAGCAGCGGGTCGTTGTCGGAGCCGCTCTCGGGTGTTTCGGCAGGGAAGCGCCCGTCGAGCGGTTCAAGCCATTCGATGAGGATGCGCCGAAAGCCCTCGGTCACCATGGGCGCGAGCCTGAGTTCAAACGAGATCATCTTCGACCAACTGCGCGGTGAGCTTCCATTGTTGAAGGTGATAAACGTAGGCTTCGGCCTGCTCGCGCTCGCCGCTCCAGAGCACTGAGCGCCCTTGTTCGTGGACTTCGAGCATGTGTTTGCGCGCCTTGTTGCCGTCGAATCCGAAGATTTTGCGGAACACCATCACCACGTAAGCCATCAGGTTGACCGGGTCGTTGAGCACCACGACGTGCCAGATGGGAGGGCGCTCCGTCTCCGTCTCGCTGCGCTCAATCGTAATGGGTGCGGGTGTGTCGACGCCTGCCGTGAACATGCCCACACCTTACCACGCGCCGCCGCGATTTCAATAGCTCGCATGTGCAAGAATTTTCTGTCGCCGCGATGCGGCTCAACTAGGGGAGATA
>CAYQTM010000040.1:0-1763 GCA_964420355.1 uncultured Opitutales bacterium | reverse complement strand
GATTGTTTAAGAAGCAATCCAAGCCTTAACCGAGGGTGTTGATGATCTCGACGATGGGGAGGAAGAGGGCGATGACGATGAAGCCGATGATGAGCGCCAGCAGCACGATCATGATCGGTTCGATGATTGAGGTGATGCCGGCCACGGCGTTGTCGACGTCGTCGTCATAATTGTCGGCGATGCGGTTGAGCATGGGTGCCAGATCGCCGGTTTCCTCGCCGACGTCGATCATGCTCGATACCATGGTTGGGAAGACCTTCTCGCGCCCCATCGGTGCGGCCAGCGACTCGCCGTCGCGCACGCGATTGTGCACGCGGTCGATCGCCTTTTCAAAGTGGTAGTTGCCAATGACGTCGCGGGTGATGAGCAGCGCCTGCAGGATCGGCACGCCACTGGAGAGGAGGGTGCCGAAGGTGCGGGTGAAGCGGGCGATGTTGGCCTTGCTGATCAGCTCGCCGATCTTGGGCGTATAGAGCGCAAAGGAGTCGATGAACTTCACCCCGAAAGTCGTCCGCTTGAAGATGGCAAAGCCGACGATCAAAATCGCCACTAGCCCGAGCGTGACCAGGATGTTGCCCTTTACAAAGTTACTGGTGTTGATGACGATCTGGGTCGGCCAGGGGAGCGGCTGCCCTTGCAGCATGTCGTCGAAGATGTTCTGGAAGCTCGGCACGACGAAGACCATCAGCGCGGCGACAATCAGGATGGCCACCGTGATGATGACGACTGGGTAGATCATCGCGCTCTTGACCTTGTTCTTGGTCTTGACGCTCTTTTCTTGAAAGCCCGCCAGGCGATCGAGCACGACGTCGAGCACGCCGCCGGCCTCGCCGGCGCGCACCATGTTGACGTAGAGGCGGTCGAACACGCGCGGGTGCGCGGCCATGCCGTCGGAAAGGTTGTTACCCGAGCGCACGTTCTCGGCCAGCGTGCTCTGCACCTGCTTGAACTTGGGGTTGCGCTCCTGGCGGATCAGCGTCTCCAGGCTGCGCAGGAGCGGTAAGCCCGCCTGCAAGAGGGTCGCGAGCTGGCGCGTGAAAATGGTCAGCCCCTCCTGATTCACCACTTTGCCAAAGCCGAGGAAAGCACCGCCGCCACCGCCGCCCGCGCCGGGACGCGTCCGCGAGGTGGTCTTCTTGGTCATCCCCGTGAAGCCGGTCTTCTTGGTGTGCTTGGCCTTTTTGTCTTCAGCCGGGGCGATATTGGTCGGCATCATCGACATGCGGGAGACCTTGTCCTTGGCCTCCTGCTCGTTCGCGGCCTCGATAACGCCGGTTTTTTGCTTACCGTTGGGGTCGATCGCGGTGAATTTGAAACGCGCCATGTAATAATCGAAATAGGGTGAATCTGCGGCAGGGGGGATGCGCCTGAGCGCATTCGGCTGCGGGGTTAGAATAGGTTAAAAACGGAAAATCAACCGAACGCAAGTCTCGAAAAAAAACATTCCTCATGCGCGCGGCGTTGGGGCTACCCTATTCGCCTTCGCCTTCGCCTTTGCCTTTGCCGCCGCTCTCGCCGTTTCCAAAGGCGAAGCGCTTGATGAGGCTCTCGATATTGATCGCGCCTTCGGTATCATAAAGCACGTCCCCATCCTCGAGCGCGATGCCCGAGCCGCCGGGTTTCAGCGCGATAAAGCGGTCGCCGATCAGCCCGGAAGTCTGCACGGCGGCGATGGTATCGTCCAACAGCTCAAGATCCGCCGGCACCTCGAAGTTCACCATCGCCACCAACTGCCCGCGGTCGAGCCGCACCGCCGAGACCCC
>CAYQTM010000039.1:2870-9041 GCA_964420355.1 uncultured Opitutales bacterium | reverse complement strand
CCGCAGCCGCGTCCAGCGCGTGTCGCTGCTGTTCATCGCCGCGCAAGAGGGCAAAAGCTCCACCCCCGACGAAGAAACCACCCGGCTGATCCGGCAGGCCCCGATCATCAACTACATGGGCCTCGTCGAGGGACGCGAGCTGTTCGACGGCCGGACCGACATCGTCATCACCGAGGGGTTCACCTTCAACGTGGTGCTCAAGCTCGCCGAGGGCCTGGCGTCGGGGCTGTTCAAGACCATCGCCCACGAGGTCTTCGAGGAGGACCCGGACCTGGCGATGCGGTTCGAGCCGGTCGTCAAGCGGATCTACGCCAAGCACGACTACCACGAGTACGGCGGGGCGCCGCTGCTGGGCGCCAACGGGATCTGCCTGATCTGCCACGGCTCGAGCGAAGGGCGGACGATCGTGTCGACGATCCGCCAGGCGTTCGCGTACGCCCGGCACCACGTCAACGCGGGGATCGTCGAGGCGATCACTGGGCTCTTTCGCTGGACGGCCACCCTGCGCGGCGCGGCCAACCACGCGGGAACGACGCCCATGCACCTGCGGCAGGATGCCTTCATGGGGCTGGCCGACTTCGCCCACGAGGTGCCGCGCATCCTCGACGAAAACGGCAACGCCCATTCACGCGCCACCATTGGCAGCGCCCGCATTCTGCCCGGCGCGCCCAACAGCGTGCCGGGGCTGGTCGAGTTCTCGCTGGACGTGCGCGACGTCGAAGCCGAGACCCTGCAAGGGCTGTCCGATGCCTGCCGCCGGGCGCTCTCGGCCATCGCGCGGCGGCGCGAGCTGAAGTTCGACTTTGACATCGTCAGCGAGCTGGAGCCGGTCGCATGCTCGGCGGAGCTGATCGACAGCCTCAGTCGGCAGGCGGCCAAGCTCGGGCTGCGTCACCGCATCATGCCCAGCGGCGCGGCTCACGATGCGCAGATGATCTCCAGCCTCTGCCCCGTCGGGATGATCTTCGTCCCCAGCAAGGACGGCAAGAGCCATTCGCCCGCCGAGTGGACGGACTGGCATGACTCCGAGGCCGGTGCCAACCTCTGCCTCCGCGCCCTCGCCGAAGTGGCGAACACCTGAGTAACTACGCAGTGGGTCGGGGAGGCTTGCGCAAATTGCTCTTGCAGGAAGCTGCGTAGCGGCGGCAGATCGTAGCCGTGCGGCGTAAGCCCACGGATAACGGGCATCCGCAAATATGGAGCCGGGTAGCGGCGACAGAAGGGTTGTTGGATCTTCTGTGCGATAGCGTCTCGGTGTGTTATCTGCCGCCGCTCTGCGGCTGTATTTCTCGGGAGACCAGTTGCCGTGGGCTTACGCCGCACGGCTAAAATCTATTGCCGCTCTGCGGCTTGCGCAAGGTCTCGGTGCGTTATCGGCAACGGCATACAGCTCCCGAGTCACAGGGCGTTGCCTCAGGCTGCCGTATCGTGCCCATTTGGGTTCCGGGAGCTGGGCGGCTTTTATTTCAGAGAAAACTGACGCCCAAGGCGGTTCAAGGCACCATTTCCATAGGAGGGCAAAGGCGAGGTGTGGATTGACCCCAATGAGCAAATCCATCCCCCTCCTACTGCATGATTTCCGGAAACCATTCTGATAATCCTCGGGCTTTGTAATCACTGTCACCCCCTGAATATGCGATTTCCCCGCTCTCGGCGGCGATTTTTGTGTGGGGTAGAGTAGGGTGGCAGGGCTTTCCGAAAACGATCTCTCATTACCCTGAAAAAAGTGCCGGAGGGCATCGGCATTTTTACGTGAAAACTTATTGGAAATTTATAAATCGCTTTGAATAAGTGAGTTAAATTTTTGGAGAAGGGGTTGGCATTGGCAGTGCTCAGTAGGGGGCAAGCTCAATCACCCCATGTCCTCGCCTGCTCCAGCATCCCAAATCGTCCCCGGTAAGAAGTATCGCTTCGTGGTGAAATCCGCCGGGGAGGCCGTGCAGCTGATTCATGCGCGGATGGGCGAGAAAGCGCGGGTGTTGTCGGTCAAACAGGTGGAAGGTGAAGGCCTGGCGCGCTTTTTGAGCGCTCCCAAGCTGGAAGTGATCGCCCATGTGCCGGTTGAAGAGAGTGCCGCGCCCGCCGCGAGCGCGGACACTTCCGCCAAGGCCGCGGTGGCGGAAATGGCCGCCGAAGCCGCCCAAGGCGAGGTCGCCAGCAGCCCCGACGGTGCCGAGTCGGAAAAAAGTTCCCCTGCTGAAGCAAAAATTTCAGAAAAAGACGCGCCTGCCCGGAAAAAAGTGCCTGCCCAGGCGCGTGCGGCCACCCGTCGCGGCCTGGAGAGCACCCTGCGCTCGGCTGGATTTTCCGCCGAAGTCCTCCACCTGCTGGAGCGCTCGCCGCGTTGGAGCGAGATCGAGCAGCAGCCCCTGCCTCAGGCGATCAGCGCCGTGGTGGGGCTTTTGCGTGAGGGCTTCCGCAATCTGCCGCAGCGCGCACTGACCCACCGGGTCGCTTTTCTCGGCACGGCAGGCGTCGGCAAGACCACCGCGCTCTGCAAGCGCCTGGCGACCGAGACGCTGATCCGCCGCCAGCCCCTGCAGGTGCTCAAGGTCGAGGCCGACACGCCCAACCCCGACGACGCCCTCCGCGTGTTCTGCGAGGTGATGGACGTGCCCTTCCACCACGGCCTGGGCGCGATCACCGAGCTGCCCGCCGAAGAAACCGCTTTCATCGACTGCCCTGGCCTCTCGCTCGCCCGCCCGGCCAACTGGAAGGCGCTCGCTCACGAGCTGGACGAGTTCGCCATCGACAGCCGCGTGCTGGTGCTCAACGCCGCCTACGACACCGGCGTGCTCAAGCGCAGCCTCGACGCCGCGCTGGAGGTCGGGGTCAGCCACCTCGTCCTGACGCACCTCGACGAGGCCGGCTCGATTGGGCGCCTCTGGTCGCTGCTGACCAGTGCCGGGCTGCCGCCGGTTTTCTGTTCCACCGGGCCGGATGTGGCCGGTGCGCACACCGAGGACACCCTCGGCCTCCTCCTCGAACGCACTTTCCCCCGCTCTCTTCGCTAAACCGAACTCTTTATGAATGTCTTCACGGGAACCCCCTCGATGCAAACCGCCCGCTTTTTTCTATGCCTAGTCGGATTTGCCGGTTTCGCCCTCACTTTTTTCGTCGGAGCGTTTTCCGGCGGAGATCTGATCAATGTCCTTCGGGACGCTTCCATTGCTTGTGTGATTGCGGGTCTGATCGCGCAGGCATTCCTCCACATCATGTTTACGGCCCTGCGGACTCCCGAACCCGAGGAGGTGACTGAGCCCGAGGCAGAGGCAGAAGCGGCGCAAAAGCCCGCCAAGCCCACCTCACAAGCCCAGAAGCCATCGGTAGCCACAACTGCCAATCGCGAATCTGCCCAAGCTAAGTCTTAACCCAAATCCCTGATTCACCCTTCACCCAGCAAAACAATGCCAGCCATAGCCCTCACCGAAGAATACACCGAAACCTCCTCGACCGCCGTGCTCGAAGAACCTAAAAACACCGCCGCGCAAACCGCGTCCTATAACCGCGCCAACCGCGCCTATACCCGCAGCAGCAGCGCGCCCGAGAACGAGCCGCCCTGGGAAATGGTAGAAAAATACCTGCCGCTGGTGAAGTCGATTGTCGGCAAAATGCACACGAGCTTCCCCGCGAAGATCGACAACGAAGATCTCTACAGCATCGGCGTGAAGGGGCTAATCACCGCGATCAGCAAGTTCGACCCCAGCAAACGCAAATCTTTCGGCAGCTATGCCATTCTCCGCATCCGCGGTGCTATCCTCGACGAGCTGCGCCGCATCGACTGCATGCCGCGCTCCAATCGCGCCAAGGCCAAGGCGCTGCGCCGGACGGTCAACGACCTCGAAGCCAAGCTGCGTCGCCCGGCCACCGAGGACGAGATTCGCGAGCACCTCAAGCTCGACAAGCGGGAATACGCGGTGTTGATGCGTCAGGTGCAGCCGATCACTCATGTGCCGCTCGACATGTCGCCGACCGACCACGACGGCGAAGGGCCGACCATCAGCGAGGCGATCAGCGACCCCACTGAGCTGAACAGCCGCGAGGTGGCCGAGAACAAGGAGCTGTTCGCCCTGCTGCGCGAGCGGATCAAGGATCTGGCCGAAGTGCCGCAAAAGGTGCTCGTCATGTATTACTACGAGCAGATGAATTTCGCCGAAATCGGCAAGGTGCTCAGCCTCACAGAATCGCGCATCTGCCAGATTCACGCCCACGCGGTCAGCAGCCTGCGCGGCTACCTGACCTCGGCGATGAACCATTGAGCCGTCGCGACAGGCGCTCTCGAAAAGGTTAAATTGCTTTGAATTCAGCATTACAGATGCTGAATGGTCGCTGCCCGCCGACATATACCCGAGTAAGGTTCCTCCATGCTCCTCATTATAGGCTTTTTCATCGTCATGGCGTCGACGCTCGGCGGCTTCATGCTTGCAGGGGGCAACCCGCTTGTGCTCCTGCACTTGTCCGAATTCGTCGTCATTGGCGGCATCGCGCTCGGCATTCTTGTGATTTCCAGTCCGGCCAGCGTGCTGAGCGGCACCATGAAGTGGATTATTGCCAGCTTCAAGGGCGGCACGAAGTCGGAGGAGTATATCGACTTGCTCAAGCTACTCTACGAGATGTTCCTGCTCGGGCGCCGCAATGGGCTGATCGCGCTCGACGAGCATGTTTCCAGCCCCGCCGAGAGCCCGCTTTTTCAGAAATACCCGAGCTTTGTCAACAAGCATGAGCGGGTGGAGTTTCTCTGTAACTCGCTGCGCCCGCTGATCGACGGCAAGGTCAAGCCCGAGCAGCTCGAAAAGATGCTCGAGACCGAGGTCGAGCACATGGAAGACGAGGCGCACGGGCCGCTCTCGGTCATCAATCTGGTGGGCGACAGCCTGCCGGGTGTCGGCATCGTCGCGGCGGTGCTCGGCATCATCAACACGATGGGCGCGATCGCCGAGGGGCCGGAAAAAGTCGGCTACAAGGTGGCGGCGGCGCTCACCGGAACCTTTCTGGGCATTTTCGGTGCCTATGGCTTTATCAACCCACTCCACAAGCGCATCGCCTTTCTGAGCGAGAGCGAGGTGACTTACTACCAGATCATCAGTCAGGCCGTCTCCGGTTTTGCCAAGGGGCTCGCGCCAATCATGGCCATCGAGATCGCCCGCCGCAGCATGGAGCGCTCCATCCAACCCGAGGCCGAGGAGCTGGAAACCATGCTCAAGGCGCTCAACAAGCAAGGCTAAGCAGCGCAAAGTTGGTTATTTACCTCACGCCAAGACCCCAAGACCCTAAGTTTCGTGGCTGAATTTTTCCAAACCACTTTAATTTGAGGCTCTACGCCACCTCAATATACCGCTCACGCACTGGAACTCCGACCTGAAAAACTAAGCCGCTTGGGGTCTTCGGGTCTTGGCGTGAGCGACAATCTGGAGCGTTAAACGTCCTTCCTCAACCCAACCCACTAAACGATCCATCGATGAGCAAAAAAGGCGGACATCACGGCGGTGCCTGGAAGGTGGCCTACGCGGACTTTGTCACCGCGATGATGGCGCTCTTCATGGTGTTGTGGATCTCCGCTCAGAGCGAAGAGGTGCTCGTTGCCACCTCCGAATACTTTTCCAACCCCTTCAATCTGCCGCTCGACCAGTCGACCGGCGTGATGATGGATGGCGAGGGCGGCAACCGCCAGCAGACCTTGATCGAGGACAATCTGATGACCTCGCAGATCGATATGGAGTTTCTCCATACGCTGGCGCAGCAGTTTTACAAGATGCGGAACCTCGATGAGAATCAGGACGACAAGCCCATCGACATCATCGTGACCGACGACGGCCTGCGCCTCATCGTCTATAATCGCGCCAAGAACCCCATGTTCGTCACCGGCACTGCCGAGTTGACCGAATGGGGCACCTTTGCCCTGCAAAATCTTGCGTGGCTGCTCGACCGACACCCCATGGATGTGCGGATCGACGCCCACGACAAAATGCGCCCCGTCCCGCCCCCCAACTGGGACGCCTGGGAAATCTCGGTCGACCGTGCCAATATCAGCCGCGAAACCCTTGTCCACTTTGCCCTCGACCCCGAGAAAATCCGCCAAGTCAGCGGCTACGCCGCCACCATGCCCCTCGAAGACCGCGACCCCGAGGACGAATCCAACGAACGCGTGGAGATTTCACTTACAGTGAAATA
>CAYQTM010000039.1:0-2770 GCA_964420355.1 uncultured Opitutales bacterium | reverse complement strand
CATGGACGACTTTCTGAAAAACCGCTCTTCTTACGCCACGCGCGGACGCTCCAACGACCCTTTTCCAGAGGAGGAGGACTTCAAGGGAGCCGTCGAAGAGGATGATGCCCACTTTGAATCCCTGGGCGGCTTCATGGGGCCGGAAGGGCCGACGGCGAGTAATCCGCCCATCGCCCGAGGCACCACCCCACCGGGAAAATCTTCCGCCCGACCCACCCGAACCCCTCAAGGCGGGACAACATCGGGTAGCCCCAAGCCGGAAGCCGCCCGCATCGTCGCCAATGAGCAGCCCAACCAGCCCAAGGTCGAACTCCTGATGGAAGGACGGGTCGTCCGCCGCATCATCATCACGCAGACCGACGGCCAAGTGCTCGAACTCGACTGCCAATACTAGTGCGCCCGGTTAGTGCGCCCTGACGGCTTGCGGCAACAAGCTCCCCGCGCATAAAACTCCAGTCCGCCTTTTCCCAATCTTAGGCATCCGTTTTTAGCAATGGCTCAGGGGCAAGCGCCAGGCGGGCTTGCACTTTGAGCCAAATACGCTTTCCTACGGGCATGATTACGATCATTGCAGGAACGAATCGCAAGGACTCGGTATCGCTCAAGGTGGCGCAGGAGCTCGCCAACATCTATCTGGCGGCGGGGATCGAGCACGAGCTGATCGATCTGCGCGAGCTGCCGCCAGAGCTGTATCTGCCCGAGAGCTACAAGGAGAAGCCGGAGGCGTTTGCCGCCTATGCCGACAAGGTGCTGCAAGCCGACGGCCTGCACATCGTGGTGCCCGAATACAATGGCAGCTACCCCGGCATTTTGAAGGTTTTCATCGATATGCTGCCCTTTCCTGAAGCCTTTGAGGATCGCCCGGCGGCCTTTGTCGGCATCTCGGCGGGTGCCTCGGGTGGGGTGCGTCCGGTCGAGCACCTCCAACAGGTCTTTGCCTATCGTAACAGCCACCTCTACCCGCGCCGCGTCTTCATTCCGGCGGTTTACAAGGCCATCGGCGAGAGTGGGCACCTCGCCGACCCCGAACTGCAAGGGCGCTTGGAAAAGCAGGCGACCGGCTTCGCCGACTTCTGCCGCCGCGTGAAGTAGCGCGGGCTGGCGCGGGTGACTGACCGGCGGGTTGGGATTGCTTTCGATGGGTTTTTGGGCTTTTGTGTGGGGATGAGTCATGCGACGCGTGTGGTGCCGGCGGGGAAGTCGGTGCAATTGATGATTACCTGCCTGTGCGATGCGTTTTATGATAACGTAGCGCGGGCGAGCGTCGAGGTGCTGGAGCATGCGGGGTGTGAGATCGAGTTTCCCGAGGGGCAGACCTGCTGTGGGCAGCCGGCCTTTAATTCGGGCGACTGGGATGCGTCGCGGCGGGTAGTGCGCCACGCGATGAAGGTGTTTCCCGGCGATAAGCCGATTGTGCTGCCCTCCGGGTCGTGCGCAGGGATGTTGCTGCACGCCAATGCCTTGCAATTCGAGGGCGAGGCGGATGCGGCGGCGGTGGCGGCCTTTGCAGATCGGGTTTGGGAGCTGTCGGATTATCTGGTCAATGGCCTAGGGATTACCGAGTGGCCGGGGCGCTTTAAGGCGCGGATCGCGCTGCACCGGAGCTGCCATACGCGGGGCACCGACAGCTTTTCAAGCGCGGTGCGGCTGCTGGAGTCGATCGAGGGCGTCGAGCTGGTCGAAGTGGGCGAGAGCGAGCAATGCTGCGGGTTTGGCGGGACGTTTTCGGTGAGCTTTCCACACATATCGAAACAGATGGGCGAGCTGAAGATTGAGCACTTGACCGCGTCGAAACCGGATGTGGTGGCGGCGCTCGACATGGCCTGCATGATGCACTTTGGCGGGATGATGGACAAGCAGCAGCAGACTACCCGCCGGATGCACGTTGCCGAGATTCTGCTGGAAGCGCTGCGTTCGCAGGTGCCCGCCCATGCCGAGGTTTGAGTCAGGCTGGGCGCGGGTCGGCTGGGTGGCGGCGGGCGGCCTGGGGCTGCTGGCGCTCTGGTATGGGCTGCGGCTGAGTGGGCTGGTGAGCCCCTTTGTGCTGCCCTGGCCGCATGGGGTGCTGGCCGAGGGATGGCGGTTGCGTGGTGAGGTTTTTCCGGCGGCTGGGCGGACGTTCACGGCGGCTCTGCTCGGGCTGCTGCTGGCGGTGGGTGGCGGCTTTGGGCTGGCGCTTTTGCTGGCCTCGGCGCGCTGGGTGCAGCGGGCGTTTTATCCCTGGGTGCTCGTTTTGCAGATGACCCCAGTGATCATCCTTGTGCCGCTGATCGGCCTGTGGATGGGCGGCGGCCTGCCCGCCATCCTCGTCGTGAGCTTCCTGATCGGCTTCTTTCCGGTAGTCGCGAGCACCACCTTCGGGCTGATCTCGGTCGAGCCGGGGCTGCGCGAGCTGTTTCGCCTCAACCGCGCCAGCCGCCTGCAGGAGCTGCTTCACCTGCGCAGCACGCACGCCCTGCCCCACTTCCTGACCGGCGCGAAGATCGCGGCGACCCTCGCCCCCATAGGTGCGATCGCCGGCGACTTCCTGCTCGGCACCTCGCGCTTCGCCGGGCTGGGTTTTCTGGTGCAGATCTACCGCCGGCAATTCGAGCTGGAAGGCATCTTCGCGCTCGCGGCGGTGGCCTGCCTGCTCGGGTTTGCCTTCGTCGGCAGCGTGCAACTGCTGACCTGGGCGCTGCTGCGGCGCTGGCACCCCTCGATGCAATGAGGCTCAGCCGTCGATGAGGCGTTTGTGGCGGAGGAGTTCGCGGACGACGGCGCGGTCGTC
>CAYQTM010000038.1:0-9058 GCA_964420355.1 uncultured Opitutales bacterium | reverse complement strand
CTGAACCCCAACAGGTTCCATCTTTTTATTCGATTTTTTCTCACGGATTCAGGAAGAAGCATCAAGCCGTTTCGTGGCCTTCTGCCCGCTCATAACAGCCCGCAAAAAAGCAGGTTGGTATCCAGAGACTTCATGGCAGGCGATCTCGATCTGCCGCAATCGCTTGCGATATCGCCTCTTGAGATACCTGCGCTCTCGGGCTATTGCCGATCAGCGGAAGTTTCCAGTTCGTTTTATCCACAGGGGAATAGACCGAGGTGATATATTCGTGACCCCGCCTTGTGAGTTCGGCAAAAGACATTTCACGCTCCCGCGCTACCTGTTTGGCGCGCTGATACAGTTCATCGGGGATCTGCATCGGTGTCTTTTTCATGGCGGCATTTTGTCATGCATTGTCGAATCGGTCAATTCTGGTGCCATCCGCATCTTGGATCAGAATGGTTCCAAAACGCGGGGTAAAAGCCTCGGCTCTGGCTTCGCTTTTATTTCACTCGGCGTGTCGAGATGCGCGCTCGACAAGCGGGCGGGGTTGGATAACCTGAACTTTATGTTGAAACGATTTCTGGGTTTGAGTGCCGCGCTGGCGGCTTCCGTGTTGGGCTTGTCGGCGCAGGATGCCGGTTTTCGCTTTGCGAGCTATCTGCCCGAAGAGGTGGTGGTGAGCCTGCACCTGCGGTCGATTTCCGATCTGCAAGCGAAGCTGGAGGCGCATCCGCTGAGCGAACTTTGGGCAAGCGAGCAATCGAAGGCCTTTTTCTCGAACTTCTTCGAGGGCGAGGCGTTTCAGGAGGGCTTGGAGGAGGTTAAGGCCGAGCTGGGCATCGATCCTTTCGAGCTGATGAAGGACTTTAAGGGCGAGGTGGTGCTGGCGTTCGGCAAGCTGCCCGAGCACTTGGAGAGCGGGGAAATTCCCACGCTCTACCTGCTGGCCGATTTTGCGGGCGATGCCGAGACACTGAAGTCACTCATGCAGCGCGGGCTGGACGAGATGGATTCGACCGAGAGCATGTCGCTGAACTTTGACGACGATTTCACGGAAACCGAGGAGGGCGATCTGCTAGAATACGAGCGCGAGATCATCGAGGAATCCTACGAAGGCGAGACCCTATATTTTGTAGAGGAGCGCTCGGAGGGCGACAGCGAGCGCGTCTTTGGCTGGGCGCTGGCGCAGGGTGTGCTGGTGCTGACCCCTGGGGAGCATCCGCTGCGCGAGGTGATCGAGGGGATTGTCGATGGCGAGGTGGCCGATCCGCTGGCCGAGGCGGAGCTGTTCCGCGCGGCGCTGAGTGAATTACCCGAGCAGGACACCGCGCTATTCATCAATTTTGAGCGCCTGCTGCCCGCTGTGCGCAGCTTAGCCGAGCAGGCGATGGCGGAGAATCCGCAGGCGGCGCAGTTTTTCAATTTTGAAGCCTTCTGGGAAGGCTTGGGCATCGATGCTCTGCGCATGGCTTACTACGGAACCAAGGTGAACGCCGAGACGCTGGAAGGTTCGGCGGTGGCTTTCTACGACCGGCTCGGCGGACTGCTGGGCGCGGCCATCCCCGCCGAACCCGCGCTGCCGCCGACCCAGTGGGTGCCTGAGAGCGCGCTGAGCGTCTCAGTATCTGCCATGGATCTCGGTGCCTTCCTGCGCGAGCTGGAGCAGTTCGTGATGCGGGTCAGCCCGATGGCAGGCAGCCTTTATCAGGGGCAACTGGCGCGCCTCAAGCAGGAGGAAGGGCTGGACATCCGCGCAGCGGTGCTCGAGAACCTCTCGCCCGGGCTGGTCAGCACTGCCGCCGCCGCGCCCGACACCGATTTTACCGATCCCGAGAGCGCCGCCGAGACCTCGCAGATCATCGCCTTTCGCCTGCGCGACCCCGCCGCCTTTGCGGATTTCCTCAAGCGCCTGCGCGACATGGCGAGTCAGGGAATGGAGCTGTTCGAGGAGAACCCCTACCTCGACTACACCATCATTTCGATGAAGAACATGCCGGATCAAGCCTTCTCCTACGCGCTGGCCGAGGATCACTTTCTGCTCAACATCGGCCAGCCGCAAGCCCTGCGCGACGCGCTTTCGGGCTTTGCCGAGCCGGGCACGCCCTACTTCGAGCGCCGCACGCCGGAGCAGGCTTTCGAGGGCTACCCCGCCGGGCTGATGGAGATGACTTACGCCGATCTGCCCAAACTGGCCGCCCAGTTCTTCGCAGGGATGGCCATTGGGTTTGCCGAGGGCTCGGGCGACGACATGCCCGAGCGCCTGCCCGACTTCAGCAAGCTAGGCTACGGCTACTCGGCGGGCTCGTGGACAACCCGCGATGGTGCCCGCTCCCGCTTCCTCATCGCACCGCGTGCCGACTGATGTCCGGGCAGATCCCAGAGTCCTCGGGCGGCGCAGCGCCTGCCGTGCTGGTGCGCTCCCTCTTTGTGCGGCACCGCAACGTGCTGATGACCCGCGCCAGCCTGTCCGAGCTGTATGCCGACTACTATCTGCATCTGGCCGACAACGGCCTGCGGGTGGAGCCGCAGCACGACGCGATGTTCAAGACCGCGCTCGCTGCCTTTGCGCTGCACCTATCGGCGCGCCCGCGCAACGAGCACATCTCCTGGACGCTCAACTTTCAAGAGCCGCTGCTCAACATCTTTCTGGTCGGCGACAGCGCGACCGGCGCAGTGACTGGGCGCGTCTTCAACGAGGGCGTGAAGCAGGACACCCAAAACAATTTTTATCAGGAGCTGCTGCGCGCCAACAAGCCGCTTGCCCGCAGCTATGTGGACTTTGAGGGGCACGATCCCCTGCTCGCCGCCGAGCGTTATTATGCGCGCAGCGAACAGCGTCCGGCCAAGTTCTTCCAGCTCGAAGAGGAGCACTTTGTGATGATCGGTGCCCACCCCGACTACGATGAAAGCTGGTTCGACAGGCTGGACATCGCGCAGGTTAAGACCCTGACCGAGGACGAGAACGTCAACCTTTTGGAAACCCGCGCCGTCCACTGGCACTGCGGCTGCCACAAAGATAAAATCCTCGAAGTGCTCGCGCCGGTCGCCAGCGAAAACATGGACGCCCTCTTCCAAGGCGACCCCGAAATCACCGTCAACTGCCCGCGCTGCGCCGCCCGCTACACCGTCACCCGCCCCGAAATGGAAGCCGCGCTCGCATAGGCGGCGCAACGCCAACCCGCGCGGATTGCCACCAATCCCTCAAAGCCCCGCCCTTTCTCTCCCGCATTTTCAAGTTTCATCACTGTTATGTATAAAGTGCCGGGACAAGGTTCCGTTGCTACCAACGAAACAAAATCTGACTAAGTTGCTATGAGCACTCCGAAAAAACTCCTCGTCACCGGTTCTTCCGGTTTGATCGGTTCTGAAGTCTGCGCCTATTTCGCCAAGAAGGGCTGGGAAATCCACGGTGTGGATAACAACCAGCGGGCGATCTTTTTCGGGCCGCAGGGCGACACCCGCTGGAATCAGGGACGCCTGGCGCAGCAGTTGGGCAAGCAGTTTGTCCACCACGAGGTCGACATCCGCGACCGCCTGCGCGTGCTCGACATGCTCAACGAGGTCAAGCCCGACGCCGTGGTGCACACTGCGGCTCAGCCCAGCCACGACCGTGCCGCCGCCATTCCTTTTCAGGATTTCGACACCAACGCGGTCGGCACGCTCAATATGCTGGAGGCCACCCGCCGCTCCTGCCCCGAGACGCCTTTTGCGCACATGTCGACCAACAAGGTGTATGGCGACAAGCCCAACACCATCAAGCTCAAGGAGTTGGAAACCCGCTACGACTACGACGACGCGACTTACGAGCACGGCATCCCCGAGACCTTTTCCATCGATCAGTCGAAGCACTCGCTCTTTGGGGCGTCGAAGGTGGCGGCGGACATCATGGTGCAGGAATATGGGCGCTACTTTGGCCTGCCCTGCTGCGCCCTGCGCGGCGGCTGCCTGACCGGCCCCAACCACAGCGGCGTCGAGCTACACGGCTTTCTCAGCTTCCTCGTCAAGTGCAACCTCGAAGGGCGCGAATACAAGATCTTTGGTTACAAGGGGAAGCAGGTGCGCGACAACATCCACTCGCTCGACGTGGCGCGCTTTATCGAAGCCTTTATTGAGAACCCGCGCTGCGGCGAAGTCTATAACATCGGCGGCGGCAAGAACAACACCTGTTCGATTCTCGAAGCCTTCAAGATAGCGGAGCAATTCACCGGCAAAGAGCAGAAGTTCGCCTATCAGGAAGGCAACCGCATCGGCGACCATATCTGCTATTATTCCGACCTCCGCAAGATGCGCGAGCACTACCCAAATTGGGACATCTCGGTCACCCTCGAAGAAACCATCCGCCAGATCGTCGAAGCCTATAAAGGCCGCCTCAGCGCCTAGCGGAGCGAGCACCGCAGAGATTGATTTCTCACGCAGAGAGGCGGAGAGGCGGAGATAAGGTTGGGTGGACGATTGACGATAGTGCGCTGAAGACAGATTAGATCGTTTATGGACTCACGCAAAGACGCCTAAGACGCTAAGTTTCTTATCAACATTGAGCGCATCGTTGTGAAGTGCACCTAATTACACTGATAGAAAGCATGAATTAATAATGAATGAAGCATCGAATCTTTGCGCCTTTGCGTCTTTGCGTGAAATAGCAAAACTCTCATCCACCTACGGTTTGCCATCGCTAATCGCTCAATCCACCGCATCCCTCTCCAGTCTCATCTCCGCCTCTCCGACTCTCTGCGTGAGAACTAAAACCTTTCAGTCTTATGTCTAAAATTTTAATAACTGGTGTTTGCGGCTTTGTCGGCATGTCGCTCGTCAAGGCGTTTCGCGAGCAGTTGCCCGATACGGAGATCATTGGTCTTGATAACCTTTCGCGTCCGGGGTCGTGGCTCAACAAGCCCGATCTGCTCGACATGGGGGTCAAGTTGACGATTGGCGACATCCGCTCGGCCTCCGATCTGGAGACGTTGCCGAAAGTCGATTGGGTGATTGATGCGGCGGCCAATCCCTCGGTGCTGGCCGGGGTGGATGGCAAGACCAGTTCGCGGCAGCTCGTCGAGCATAACTTGCAGGGCACCATCAACTTACTGGAATACTGCCGCCGCCACAGCGCCGGTTTTATCCTGCTATCGACCAGCCGCGTTTACTCGATTCCCGGCATCGCCAAACTGAAAATGCAGCCAGTTGAAAGCGAGTTCGGTGCCCATTTTGCGCCCGATCCGCAGCAAATTTTCCCCGAGGGCATCAGCGAGCGCGGCGTCTCGGAGGACTTTTCGATGACCTCGCCGGTGTCGCTCTACGGCTCGACCAAGATCGCCTCGGAGCTGCTCGCGCTCGAATACGGGGAGAGCTTTAACTTTCCGGTCTGGATCAACCGCTGCGGCGTGATGGCGGGCGCGGGGCAGTTCGGGCATCCCGCGCAGGGGATTTTTGCCTTTTGGATTCACAGTTTCCGCGAGCGCCGTCCGGTGAAATACATCGGTTTTGGCGGCAAGGGCTATCAGGTGCGCGACTGCCTGCACCCGCGCGATCTGCTGCCGCTGCTCAAGCAGCAGATGGCCAGCGGCGCGCAACCGCTCGCGCTCGGCGAGGCCGGCACCCCGAGCGAGCACCTGCTCGAAACCGCCGCCGGGCGGATCGTCAACGTGGCGGGAGGTATCGAGAACTCCATGTCGCTCAACGAGTTAACCGGCTGGTGTCAGCGCCGCTACGATGCCGCCGACCTCGAACCCGCCGCCGATGCCACCCCGCGTCCCTTCGACATTCCTTGGATGGTGCTCGACCCGACCCGCTGTCAGCAAGGCTGGAATTGGCAGGTGCAGACGCCGATCACACAGGTGCTGGACGAGATCGCCGACTTTGCCGACGCCCATCCCGAGTGGCTCAAGGTCACGATGAGCTGAGGCCGCAGGCTCAATGGTGCCCGTTGCCGGCCAGCTCGGCCTCGCGCTTTTTGTCCCACTTGTAATGGCGGTCGGGTAGCGTGCCGCCAAACTCGAGGAGCTGGTCGCGATTGTAAACCAGCTCGTCGCGGCTGTAGCCGGAAATCGAGTAGATGTCTTGCAGGAAGATGGCCTCCTCGGGGCAGACCTCTTCACAGAGGCCGCAGTAGATGCAGCGCAACATGTTGAGGTCGAACTCTTTAGGGCGCTTCTCGACATGCCGGTTGTCATCGCTATCCTCGATTTCCATCGGCTCGATGCGGATGGCTTTGGGCGGGCAGACGAACTCGCAGAGCTGGCAGGCGACGCACTTGATGCGCCCGTTAGGATCGCGCACCAGAGTGGGCATCCCGCGATAATTGTCGGGGATGGTTGGGCGCTCGTCCGGATATTCCAGAGTGATCTTGGGCCGGAGCATATTGCTGAGCGTGGTCTTCAGCCCGCCGAGGATTTGCGGCAGGTAGGTCTGCTCGGCGAGGCTGAGCGGCTTGCGTTCGAGGGTCTTGGTCTGTCCGGGCATGGGAAAATCCTAGCGGGTGATGAGGTCGTAGATGCTGATGATAGCGGTGACGAGCAGGAGGTTGCCGATGGCGAGGGGCAGGAGCACCTTCCAGCCGAGACGCATCACCTGATCGTAACGGAAGCGCGGCAGCGTCCAGCGTATCCAGATGAAAAAGAAAATCAGAAAGAGCGTTTTGGCAAGGAACCAGAGCGTTCCGATGACCGCGCCGACCCAGCCGTCGGGCCAGGGGTTGGGCAGGAAGGGCAGAAAATTCCAGCCGCCGAGGAAGAGCACCGAGAAGATCATCGAGCCGACCACGATGTGCGCGTATTCCGAAACGAAGAAGATGCCGAACTTGAAGCAGCCGTACTCGGTGTGGAAGCCGCCGACGAGATCGGTTTCGGACTCGGCCATGTCGAAGGGCAGGCGGTTGGTCTCGGCGAAGAGCGCGGTCAGAAAGAGCAGCGCGGAGAGCGGCTGCCAGAAGAGCAGCCAGAGGCCGTCCTGCGCGCCGACCACCGCCGCGAGGCTCAGGCCATCGGTTGCGCCGGGTGCGTTCGTCCACATGAAGACCGGCAGGATGGAGAGCCCCATCGTCAGCTCGAAGGAGATCATCTGCGCTGAGGAGCGCACGCCGCCAAGGAAGGGATATTTGGAATTGGAGGCCCAGCCTGCCAGCACGATGCCGTAAACGCCGAGCGAGCTGACCGCCAGAATGAAGAGAATACCGATGTCGAGCGGCGCCAGCACCAGCGGGGTCTGCGCGCCGGTCTCGGGGTCGACATACATGCCGAAGGGCACGACGACCATCGTGGTGAGCGCCGGAATAAGGGCGATGATCGGCGCAAGGTAGTAATAAACAACGTTGACGTGCTTGGGGTAAATCTCCTCTTTGAAGAGGAACTTCAAGCCGTCGGCCATCGGCTGGAAAAGCCCGAGACGCTGCATGAACGACCCAAGCACAGGAATGTCGCCAATGATGGGCAACTTGGTGCGATTGGGGCCGACGCGCCCCTGAATCCAGCTCGATACCTTGCGCTCCGCCAGCACCGAATAGCCCGCAATCGACATCACCACGACGATCATGGCCAGTGCATAGGCGGTTTTTATGAGAATCTCGACAAGCATGTTTGGAAAGTCAGAAGGCAGAAAGAGAAGGAAAAAGGAAAAAGGAAAAAGGAAAAAAGAGTTCTGAGCTGTTAGTTCTGAGTTCTCAGCATGAGAGTGAAGGCAGGTAGGGTCGAAGTGCTGAGCTTTTTTGTCTCACGCAGAGGGTTGAGCAAGTCAGAAGTCAGAAGTCAGAAAGGCAAGGCGAGCGGTAGTTGCAGTGATGAGGTTTTGGGGAGTGCTAGGGTTTTCGGTGCTGTGCTGTTTTTCTCACGCAGAGGGTCGGAGAGCAGGAGGAGAGGAGGCGCAGAAGTGTTTTACTGTAGGAAGATTGCCGCGAATATCGTCGAACATCGAACGTCGAACATCGAACTTTTTCTGCTTTGACCTTTGAACTTTGACCTTTGAACTTTGACCTTTGAACTTTGAACTCCTACACGTTTTGCATTTTCACCGCTTCCGGATCCCAATACTTGGTCTTGGTTTCCGGAAATGGCAGTGCCGCCCAGGGTGTGGCGTCGAGGGGCTGGCCTTCGTCGGGGAGGGTCGCCCATTTGAGGTCGGCGAGCTGCGGGACTTTTTCGCTGAGATCTTTCCAGATGGAGGCGAGGGTGGGGAGGCTCGGGGTGCGTCCGCTGAGGGCAGCGAGGATTTGTTCGAGCAGGTGGAGATCTTCGCTCAGGCCTTGCGGCGGCGCGACGACGCGCTTGAAGCGCTGGAGGCGGAATTGCTGGTTGATGAAGCTGCCGCTCTTTTCAAAGACGGTGAGAGTGGGCATGACGAGCTTGGCGCGCTCGCTGGTGGCGTTGCTGTGTGTGCCGAGGTAAACGATGGTGACCTTGTCGAGCTGCTCGGTGGTCAGTTGGCTGGCGGCGTCGGCGACATCCTCGTGGAGCACGAGCAGCGTCTTGACCTCCCCGCCGTCGATCGCCTTGCCGAGGTCGGCCAAGTCGGGCTTGGGCAGGCTGTCGGTCAGGCCGGTGATTAGAGCGCCGCGCACGTTGGGGGTGCGGTCTTCGCTAATCAGCAGTCCGTCATTCTCGCCCTCGTGCGCCCGCATATAGACCTGCGCCTTGGTCTGCTCGGCGATCTGCGCCAGCAGGAAAAACTCTTCCACCGAGGCGTGCCCATTGGCCACGAGCGCCACGCCGCCCGACTTGAGGAAGCGCGCTGAGTGGTTCACGGCGTCGGACATGGCGCTCTTCTGGCCGCCCATGCTGTAGCGGGTCAGGCGGTTTTCGGCCTCGACCTGCTTGTAAAGCTCGCGCCCGCTGTCGGGCATCCACGTCTCGTTGACCGCGTCGTTGCGGCGCGGGGTGATGCGGTAAATCTTGCCCTCGCGCTGCCAGACCTCGATGTTCACGCCGGTGCTGGACTCGGTGGAAATGCTCGACACCGGCTGGAGGAACCACACCCGCATCTTGAAACGGAAGTCGTTGTTGGTCAACGCGCCCACTGGGCAGATGTCCACCGTGTTGAGCGAGTAATTGTGATCGAGCTCGCGCCCCGGATAGCAGGTCAGGGTCGAGTA
>CAYQTM010000037.1:0-9187 GCA_964420355.1 uncultured Opitutales bacterium | reverse complement strand
GGAGTTGCCGGTGTGGAGGCGCTGATTGGGGTCGCTCCCGTTGAAGCCCAGGCGCTGGCGGCTCAGGGGTGGATTGCGCGGCACTTCGTGTAGGGGATTGATCTGGGCCTGGGTGTGACCGATCGAGCGGTAGGCATAGATCGCCCCGGTGAAGCGCGCCTGCAATCGAGCCACATCCATGCTCGTCGACTCGGCACCGGCATCGGCGGGCGCGTGCCCATTGCGATCCATCCCGAGGTTGAACCCCTCAAAGAAAGCCTGCCAGTCCCGATCGAGCGAATCGGGCTTGCTCAACCAGCTTGAATAAAGGTCATCCAGAACATCGGCGTTCCAGCGCGTGGCAAATGAGGGATTCGGCATAGTCCGTAATAAAAAGTAAAAAAGGTCGGACACTCAAGCTTAAGAACGTTTTTCGCTCAATTGCGTGCAGGGGCATTTCACCCTGAATCCGTGAGATATACCCATAGGCTCCGGAATGATCGAAGGAGAACACAGGCATGTTCTACAAAAAAAGGCTGAAAATCTCAGGGGCGTGGTGAATCCTCCACAAGATCGCAGCGATGGCACACCTTAGGGTATGCAGAGCCAAGCAACCGGAAGATTCCAACTGGCAAGAACTACAAGCCGCCGCTTGAGTGACAACTTTCGCAATTACACCCCACCTCCAGCGTGGCGGGATAATTGTCGTTGATGCATCGAGATGATCCGTTTAGCTTTGGCTGTTGTTGAAATACCCTATGGCAAGCAACATATCCAGAGCGCTCTCTCAGCATAAAGGGGTCATTTTTTCCTTAATGCTGCGGGAACTCCGTATGCGCTTCGGACGCTTTCATCTCGGCTATGCCTGGGCCGTTTTAGAGCCCATATTGATGCTTTCTGTGCTATGCGCGATTCGCGTTGCTTTTGGTCGAGAGGGCATTTCCGGTATGGCTTTCCCAGTTTTTTTTGCCTCAGGCATTATTCCTTACTTCTTTTTCCAGTCCTCAATCACGCAGTCACTAGGAACCATTGAGGCGAATTTGAGCCTCTTTAATTATCGCCCTGTGCGGCCTTTTGATGGCGTTTTCGCACGTTTAGTTCTAGACTTTCTGCTGGCTTTTATAACCGGGGCTATCCTGCTGATTGCGCTCTACGAAATTGGCTATACCTATATTGTTCGTGCACCTCTGGAGATGGCGGCGGTTATTGCGCTTCTATTCGGGTTTACTCTGGGTATCGCTCTCATGACCAGTTTAGCGGGTGCTTTGTTTCAGGAGACGAAAAAGATCGTTCCTTTGTTCATGCGACCCTTGTTTTTCTTATCCGGTGTATTTTTTCCACTCAGCAGAGTCCCGGAAGCATTCCAGCAGTTTCTAATGCTGAACCCCATTGCGCATTATCTTGAACTATTTCGCAGAGCCTTGTCTGCTGAATACGTTTCAACGATGGGGGACTGGCTCTATGCAAGCCTCTGGTCACTCGGTGCCCTCTATCTTGGGATGGCCATGATACGTCTCAATGAGCAGCGGGTCATGACTTCCGGCAACATCAAATAAGCGCAATGATCCGGGTAGAAAATTTGACCAAGTCTTATCGGACTGGATCCGGGCGACATTATGTTTTCCGCAATGTCGATCTGGACTTCCCGGATGGGGTGAACATCGGGATCATTGGGCCGAACGGCGCCGGCAAGTCGACTCTGCTCCGAATCCTTGGCGGGATCGACTTTCCCGACAGCGGGCGCATCGTGACGGATCAACGCATGTCCTGGCCGTTGGGTGTGGCGGGGGGCTTTGTTGGCCATGCCAGCGGGCGTGACAATTGTAAAATGATCTGCCGCCTGTATGGTCTCAAAGCGGCCGAGATCCGCCAGCGGATTGTGCATATTCAGGCGCTTGCCGATATTGGGAAGTATTTTGAAGTGCCCGTGCGCTACTAGTCCTCCGGTATGCGCAGTCGCCTTGCCTTTGCCCTGAGTATGGCTTTCGACTTCGACTATTTTCTGATCGATGAGGTCACGGCAGTTGGCGATCAAAAATTCAAAGAGCAGGCCAAGAAGAGCCTTGATGAAAAGCGGGCAACCTCCAAGGTCATCATGGTGTCGCACCAAATGAACACCATCCGTGATTTTTGTGATGTCGCCATCGTTTTGATTAACGGAAAGCTGACCGTTTACGAGGACATGGATGAGGCGGTTGCCGCTTACCTGCCCAAGCAGCAGGGGCAGAAGAACGACCTCAAGGTTAAAAAAGCAAAAGAGATCGCAGCAGGGATTCTGAATGTGGAAGCCCAGCGCCAAGTCTCGCAGGAGCTTATTCAGGTCATTTCCACTCGGCTAAGGGAGATCAACGAGGCTCTGGCCAATAAAGCGCATATTCGCAATGCCACGGCATTTTGGCATAATTTGGCAGAGGCCTACGGCAGATTGGGGAATTTGGCGGAGGCGGTGCACTGCCAGCGGCGTGCTTTGGAATCAACCGATGACCGGCTGGATCTGCGACGCAAGTTGATCACACTCCTCCTTCAGCGCAACGATTTTTCGGGAGCGCAAGAAGCCCTCGAACAGGGCTATCGCTTCCATGGCAGGCAAATGCACCTCCTGAAACTCGAGGCTCAAATCCTGCAAAAAAAAGGAGACATGACGGGTGCGGCGGATTGTCACAGGGAGGCGCTGGCTTTGCGTCCCGAGTTGCCGAGTCTGAACATCGAATATGCCGTTGCCCTCTTTAATAGTGGCGACTACGAGGATGCCCTGCATTATGTGCTCACAGCGATCGATTTACAGCCGAAAAGCCCGATGTCCTTTTTGTGGCTATCGCGCATACTGGCCGCTCTCAACCGCTTCAGCGAGTCCGCAGCCGCACTCTCAAAGCATGACGAACTGCAAGTCCATAAGGTAAAACAAGCACCCAGAGCTGACCAGATTTTTGCCCTCATACGGGATCTCGTGGAGAAAGCCGCCGCCGAGATGAATTTGTGAGCTGCGCATGCTTACAGGATCGGCAGCGGCAGAACAGCAATATTCAGGATTGAACGAACGTCCTGCCCTAATGCATATTCTTTCATCAAACAATGACCAGCTCTGATAACGAACAAACTTCCGAAGGGAACCCGAAGCGACTTCCCTACGGTTTGCTTGGGGTAGGCATCACCCTGTTGGGCGTCGCCATCTACTACTTCTTTTTTGCAGCACCCCTGTATCACAGCCACAGTGAGTTCATGATAAAGCAGCAAGACCGTACTGGCTCCCTCTCTGCCCTCGGGATACCCTTTTTCAACGCGCAGAACACAACCTCCCGCGAGGATGCGCAAATCATCGAGGAGTATATCAATTCAGCGGATTTACTGCTGGGTCTCGCCGAAGAGCTGGACTTGCGCAGCCATTACCAATCGCCATCCAAGGACTTTTTCCACCGGCTGGAATCAGAAGCCTCCCGCGAAGATCTGCTGGACTATCTCTCCAAGCGCATCCGGGTACGGGTCACGCCGGAGAACTTTGTCCGCGTCGAAGTGCATGCCTTCTCGCCAGACATGGCGGATCGCATGATCGGCAGCATTCTGGCTCGCAGCGAAGAGTTTGTGAATCATATATCCCGCTCCCTCGCGGAAACGCAGCTTTCTTTTGTTCAGCAAGAGTTGGAAACCGCAGAACAGCGCTTTCGAACAGCCAAACGCGCTATGGTTGGCTTTCAGGCAAAATATGGCCTGCTGGATCCCGAATTTTCCGGCCAGTCCTCCCTGGAGATCATTCGCAACCTGGAAGCAGAGCGAGTGCGCAAGCGGGCGGAACTCTCCTCACTGCGCATGAGCTTGCAGGAGAGCGCACCGCAAGTCCGGCGCCTGAGCAATGAAATTGAAGGCATCAACCAGCAACTCGAAGTCCTGCGAACTGACCTTGTGGGAGATGGCGACCGTTCTTTTAATCAGGTTCTCGGCGACTATGCAGAATTGCAAACTGAGTTTCAGTTTGCCGAGCAAGCATTTGCATCCAGCTATGCCTCATTGGAAGAAGCCAAGCTGGAAACAGCACGGCAACTGAAATTCCTCATCGTGCTCTCCCGTTCTGGTGAAGCCGATGAACCCAGTGGCCCCAAAGTCCTCCCCATACTCGCCATATGGGCAGTCGTTTTAGCCTTAGCCTATGGCATTGGTCGCCTCGTCTGGGCTACGATAGAAGACCACAAGATTTAAAAAATGCATGGCAGAGCTTCCCCGGTTATCCCAATTAGAAGCTCTTGCAGCGATCCAATTGCAGCTTCTTCTCCATGAAACCTCTCGTCTTGCATCCTGAGCTCGTACTGAACCGAGAGGTTCTGCGCGGCTACAATATGATGCGCAAAGACCAGCGCCATTCGAGCCGTTCAGATATCGAGCAGATACAGTTGCAGGTCGAAGCAGAAGACCCAGAGCATCCAGCCCCCTTTTTTTTTAAGTTTGCCGCCGCCAGCATCTTGCCAAACGGGATGGTCTTTTTGCCCGATGGAACAACCTTTTTTGAATCCGTTGACAGCCGTTCCCGCGGATGGTTCAGTCATCAGCTCCCCTCTCTGAAGATCAATGACTTCGAGCGCCTGCGCCTGACCCCTAAAGCTCTCAGCTCCATGCCCAACTGGAGGCTCACTCGGATCAGCGAACCAGCCATCTTGGGAATCAATGGCGTCAGCTATAACTATTTTCACTGGTTTACCAGCGTATTACTAGGCTTGGAATACCTGCGAGAGCGTGGCTTGATTAAAGGCAGACGTTTGCTCTGCCGAAAACTGAGACCCTGGCAGGAAAGCACCTTGTATTGGTGCTCTTTTATCAGTGAGGGACTTGCCACGCAAGAGATTGGCTACGAGATCTTTCGCGTGGACGAGCTGCTTTTCCCACCACACCTCCAACGGTTCGATCTTCATTTTCCGCCCCCCCTGCTTCGAATGGCCGATAGAGCAAAAGCAAATATCATTCAGGCATGGAAAAGCGGTGAGCTATCCTTAGATCAACCAAGACAACAGTTGCTTGAGACTGTCGGAAACAAATCAAAAGTATATATCAACCGGCGCGATACAAAAAACCGGCCTCAAGAGAATGAAGTCGACTTCGAGCGCAGTTTAGAGACACGTGGCTTTGTTTCAGTTTCCATGGCCAAATTAGAATTCCCCATGCAGGTTCTGGTCATGCACCTCGCCAGAGAAGTGGTTGCCTTCCACGGTGCAGGCCTAACAAATTTGCTGTTCTTGAGCCAGCCACGCCGCGTCATTGAAGTTTTGTCGACTTTATCACGCAATGACTTTGAAAAGATGTATGGGAAACTGTTTCAGGCGCGGTTTCCAACAGGGAATTATTATCGCTGCTCGGACACAACGGCGGCTCTGGCCATGCTCTAGCGCTCTTTGCCAACCCAAGCCTTGCCTCTGGTATGCTTGAAAGTACATTCAGCTTTGAAAAGCTGCACATGCTCGTCAACAGCCCGCTTTACATCTGGCCATTTTTTAGCATTACCATCTTCATCTACCATGTAGTCATCGACAACCATGACGCCACCCCTTTTCAGTAGCGTCCACCAGCTCGAAATATCTTTTTGCACCGAGTCGTAATCGTGCCCGGCATCAATGTGAATCACATCAGCTAAGACCCCGAGCTTCCGAAGAACCTGGAAGCCATTCAAGCTGTCGACCCGAAAGGGTAGAACGAAGTCAGCAACGGAGGCAGCACACACGTTGGTCATGAAAGTCTCAAAGATAGTGGGGCTGCCGTTTTTTATCTTTAATGATGGATAAAAACGCTGATCCAGCCAGTGCTCGACCGAGCCCAACCAAGTGTCGATGGCCACGACTACTGCGTCCAGTGACTGTCGCTTACACTCTTTTGCCATCGTAATAGCAGAGCAGCCTTTCCAGACGCCAATTTCGACAATTAATTGCGGTTTTACCAGCTTCACAGCGTCCTTCAAGTATGGGTGGTCGGACTGCCAGCCCTGGAAGTCAATATCCGAGGCGGAAGGCTGGAAGAAAAGCATCGGGTCGATGCCACGGTATATTTTTTCTACGAGAATATCTTTTTGATTTGTCGTCATATCAAAGGCTTGCGCATACTTTGTGAACACAAAGCGAAAGCTTCCGCAAACCTAAACTTGTAACAGCTTCGGACTTTCCATCTTTTCCGTAAATAGAGATGCCTCTGTCGTTGACTCAGCCGGATAGGGCAGCAGCCTCAACCCTACCTTTTGTCACCGATTATGTCGAAACAACCTGCCCCCCAAATTATTGCTGAAATTGGCTGCAACCACCGCGGCGAACTGGAAACGGCCAAAGAGATGATCAAGATCGCTGCCCAGTTTTGCAAGGTCGACGTGGTCAAATTCCAAAAGCGCAACTCGCGCGAGCTGCTCACCGAGGAGGAATACAATGCGCCGCACCCCAACCCTGCCAATGCCTATGGCAAGACCTATGGCGAGCACCGCGAATTTCTTGAGTTCGATGCTGCCCAGCACGCCGAGTTGAAGCACTGCTGCGAAGAATGGCGCGTCACCTACAGCACCAGCGTCTGGGACGTCAAATGTATGGGAAACTGTTTCAGGCGCGGTTTCCAACAGGGAATTATTATCGCTGCTCGGACACAACGGCGGCTCTGGCCATGCTCTAGCGCTCTTTGCCAACCCAAGCCTTGCCTCTGGTATGCTTGAAAGTACATTCAGCTTTGAAAAGCTGCACATGCTCGTCAACAGCCCGCTTTACATCTGGCCATTTTTTAGCATTACCATCTTCATCTATATACAATACCTCGTTTGTTTAGTTTATCTAATATGAAACCCGGTTAACATCTTGAAGATGTTAATCAATAAAGGTTTGTGGCTTGACAAGGGCTTTTTTTGAAGCCATTACCAGTGGGAGTCTTGTTCCGGTGAACCCTTTATTGACAACCCCGCCAATACCCCGGACTGCGCAGGAGAAAATCCTGATCGTGGAGGATGACCCGTCGGGTCGTGAAATCCTAACGCGTTTGTTTGACAATGAATCGTGGAAGCTGCTGACGGCGAGCGATGGGGTGGAGGCGCTGGAAGTGGCGCGGCGGGAGCTGCCGGATGTAATCCTGCTGGATATTGTGCTGCCGCATCTGGACGGGATTCAGGTGTGTCGGCAGGTGCGGCGCGACCCGGTGCTGTCGAGCATCCCGATCATCATGGTGACGGGCTATGACGTCGAGAGTCTGGCGCGGCGCGGCTTCGATGCCGGTGCCGAAGAGGTGATCGGCAAGCCCTTCAATATGGGCGAGCTGCGGCTGCGCGTGCGCACCATCTTGCAGATGCGGCGCTTTCGGATGATGGCCTTTGCGCGGCAGCAGTTCGAGTGGGTGGTCGAGAAGTCGGACGCCGGCTACCTGATGCTGGATATCGACGACAAGGTGATCTACACCAACCCCTCGGCGCGCCGCCTGCTGTCCGTCGGGCGCGAGGCAGGCACCCCCGAGTTTTTTGAGCTGATCGACCAGCGCTTCCGCATGACCCCGCGCAGCCAGTGGAACCGCTGGCCCAATTTCAGCGGCCCCTGCTACCTCGTGCGCCCCCAGGACGAGCGGCACCGCGCGCTCTGGCTGCTGGTCGAGACCTTCGACATGGCCGACGAGCCGGGCTTCGAGGCCGCGCGCCTGCTCCGCCTGAGCGACGTGTCGAGCCGAATCCATGTCAACCAAGCGCTCTGGACTTACGAGCACGTGCTCTCACACAAGCTGCGCACCCCGATGAACAGCCTGATGGGATCGCTCGAACTGCTCATCAGCGACCACGATCGGATGGACGCCAAAGAGATGGAGGGCTTCCTGCGCGGTGCCTTCAGCAGCACCCTCGCGCTGCAAACCGGCATCGAGGGCGCGCTCGACCACCTGCACCACATGCAGAACCCAACGCCCAGCGGTGAGCGTACCCCGGCCTCGCGCCTGCTCCCGCTCTTCAAGCGCCTCGCTGACCGCACCGGTCTGCCCGACCCAGAGGTGCAGCTCGATCCTGCGCTCGAAGGCAGCGAGCTCTGCATCGGCGAGGAGCGCCTGACCGCCATCTTCATCGAGCTGTTTCAAAACAGCGGGAAATTCCACCCGACGCAGCGCCCGGCCATCGAAATCGCCTTAGAGCGCACCGGCACCCGTGTGATGCGCATCAACTTCCGCGACAACGGCCAGCGCATCCCCGAAGAGATGCTCGACAAGCTGCAACTCCCCTTCTTTCAGATCGACCCCGACGCCACGGGCGAAATCCCCGGCATGGGGCTCGGCCTCTCGATGGTCGCCACCATCGTCATCGGCCACGACGGCGAATTCCACGTCCGCAACCGCCCCGACCGCCCCACCGGCATCGAAGTCTGCACCGCCTTCCGCCTTGCTTGAAGGGCAAAGAACCAAAGAACTACGAATCTCGCCAATCCCCGCGAATCGCAACACCCGGTGCTAAGCATCAGGCAAAGAGCAGACGTCCACGAGGCTCTGGGATGGCAAGCCCATCGGCTTGTGCCGTCTCAATCCACAGCTCAATTGCCGCCTCCGCCTCAGCGATGGCTTCCGATTTCGTTTTGCCATGTGCCATGCAGCCCGACAACTCCGGCACCTCGGCCACAAAAATCTCGTCGGCCTTGTCCCAGTAAACGATCACCTCGTATTTTGATTCACTCATCTCCAAATAGCTTGTTATCGATGATCGCCCTGCGGACTTGATACGCTTCCAGTTCTTATGAGTCAAATAACTACGAATCTCGCTAATCCCCGCGAATCTATGTAGAGGTGCATCCCCTCTCCGCATCTCCGACCCTCAAGCGAAGCGGGCGTGAGTTTCTTCCTACTTCAGCTTGAGCCGCTTTAGCATCCGCGCGGCCATGCGATGCAGGGCGTGGGGAGGCTCGTAGAGGTGGCCGGGAGCGTTTTCCCATTGGAGGCCGCTCTGGTCGATGTAGTGGTAGAAGAGGCGCACCTTGTCGGTGCCGTGGCGGCGGGCGAAGTGCCAGGGCTTGAGCGATTCGGCGATGTGGAGGTTGTGGCGCGGGTGGACCCGGCGGCGCTCGGAGAAGGGCTGCACGTCGTTCCAGCAGCCACCGAGCACCTCGAAGGTGCCGAGGCAGTGGAGGTTGAGGGCGTCCTGAGCGAGGCAGGGGAAATTGGCGGCGGGGGCGCGGCTCAGCTCGATGCGGTCCTCCCGGGGGTGGCCGGCGCCCCACTTGGGCCGGGTGCCGCACTGCCAGCC
>CAYQTM010000036.1:0-9212 GCA_964420355.1 uncultured Opitutales bacterium | reverse complement strand
GGAACGCCCGCCGGAGGAGGTGCGCCCATACGTGCGACGGCGCTGCGTCAGCGTGGGGCGGATAGAGGGGCGGGGCCAGCAGGATGCCGGCCGTACTGAGCAGCAGCGCCGGAAGCGCCACCATGCCCTCCGGCCAAGCCCAGACGAGCAGAATTTTCAGGGCGTAAGCATACAGGATCGACAGAAAAACCAGCGCCAGCGGGGTCAGCACAAACTGGCTGGGAAAGCGCAGCACCGGCGGATAGCGCTTGAGCCAAGGCAAATCTGCCTCGCTGCCATCGCGCGGGAAGCCGCCGAGGATGTAGAGCGTCTGGAAGAGCCCCATGCAGCAGCCCCAGAGGATGCCATAGGCCGAGTCGAAGGTGTTGCCACCGAGAAAGAGCTCGTCGAAGGAGAAAAGCGCCCCGGCCAAACCGAGAAAAAGCGCCACCGCAAAGATGCCACCGAGAATCGTCCGCAGCAGAATCGCCACGTTGAAGCGCCAGATGTTCATTTGGCGCGAGTCGGCGACGAAGGGCGCAACGGCGATCGCACAATGCCCGGCCACGAGCAGAACAAACCAGCGCAGCGCAAACGAGCTGCCCGCCTCATCGACGACGCGCGGCGAGAGCGCCGCAAAGAGCACCAGCCCGGCAATTACCAGCAGCTCGGGCAGGAATCGCAGTGGCCTGCGCCAAACGGAGCGCTCGCGAAAAAGCGCCGCCGCCAGCAACCAGGGCACCCCGAGGATGCCCGTGAAAAAAGTCTGGGCGCTCCACGGTGTGTCAGTGAAGTCCGCCTCGACCATTCGGCTCCAGCCAATTGTCATCCACAGCGCAGCGAAGAGCACCAATGGAAAACGATTGAAAGCTTCTTGGAATGCGTTGAATAACGCACGCGCAGCCAGTCCCAAACGCTCCTGCAACCGCCATTCCATAGTCATCGAGAATGTGGCCTGCCGCAGAAAGCGCAACGCCGTAAATGGCGCGCGACGATTATTCCGGCTGATGCAGCCCGAGGCCTTTGCCGCGCTGGGCGACCTGGCCTTTGATGAGGAGGTAGAGGGTTTCGAGGTGGGGCGTGGGCGTGCCGAGGGATTGGGCGCGGCGCAGGGGTTCGCCCCAGATGGCTTCGACCTCGACCTCGCGGCCTTCGACGAAGTCGATCAGGCTCGATGGCTTGTAGGGGCCCATCGGACGGGTGCGCTCGAATTCCTTTTCGAGGAAGTTGTCGGAGATTTTATGCCCCTGAGCAAGCGCCGCCGCCTGCACTTCTTTCATCAGCTTGTGCGCCAGCGATTCGAGGTGGGGGTCGGCGCAGATGTGGTCGGTGGTGAGGCAGCCCGCCGCGATGCTCAGGCCGTTGAAGGGCACATTCCAGACCAGTTTGCGCCAGATGGCCTCGTTGAGCGACTCCATCACCGCCGCGCGCATTCCCGTGCGCTTGAACTTCTCGCAGAGCGCCTCGGTGGCCTCGCGGGCGGCCTCGTGGTGCGGAGCCAGCGTGAGGGCGCCGCGATTGGTGTTCTTGATCACGCCCGGTTCGGTGCGGTTGAGGCAGATGAAGCAGAGGCCGCCGATGATGCGCTCGGCGCCAAAGTGCTTGGCGAGGAACTCGGCGTTGCCCAGACCGTTTTGCAAGGTGCAGATGTGAGTGTGCTCGCCGACCAGCGGGCGGAGCAGGTCGGGCAGCGCCTCGTTGGCGGTGGTCTTGACCGCCACCAGCACGAGGTCGCACTCGCCGATCTCTGCCGTGCTGCGGCTGGCCTGCACTGAGTCGAGCGTGAAGGTCTCGTCCAGCGTCTCGATCCGCAGGCCGCGCTCGCGCACCGCCTCGTAATCGCTTCGCATCAGAAAGTGCACATCCTCGCCCGCACGCGCCAGCACCGCCCCGTAATAGGAGCCGATCGCGCCGCTGCCGACCACCGCTATTTTCTTGATATTCGCCATCGTTAATTTTTCCCCATGCCGGGCAGGCCGCCCATGCCCTGACCCTTCATTTGCTCCATCATGCGGCGGCCTTTTTTGCCCTTCATCATGCGCATCATCTTGCGCATCTGGCCGTGCTGCTTGATGAGCGCGTTGACATCGCGCACCGCCACCCCGGAGCCGTTCGCGATCCGCAGGCGGCGGCTGCCGTTGAGCAGGCGCGGGTTTTCGCGCTCTTGCGGGGTCATCGAGAGGATGATGGCTTCGGTGCGCGCCATTTTGCGCTCCTCCTCGTCGCCAAATTTCATCCTGCTCATGCCGGGCATCATCCCCATGAGCGACCCGAGGTTGCCCATCTTTTTGACCTGCCGAAACTGTTGCAGCATGTCGGCAAAATTGAAGTCGGCGCGGCGCAGCTTTTCGGCCATCTTCTCGGCGTCCTGCTCGTCGATGGTTTCCTGCGCTTTTTCGACCAGCGAGACGACGTCGCCCATCCCAAGGATGCGCTGCGCCATGCGGTCGGGGTGGAACACGTCGAAGTCGTCGACCTTCTCGCCGGTGCCCATGAACTTGATCGGCACCCCGGTGACCTGCTTCATGGAGAGCGCCGCACCGCCGCGGGCGTCGCCGTCGAGCTTGGTCAGGATGATGCCGGTCAGCTCGACCGCCCCGTGAAAGTGCTTGGCCACGTTGACCGCCTCCTGACCCAGCGCGGCGTCGGCCACCAGCCGCCCCTCGTCGGGGTCGACGGCCTTTTTGAGGCGCTTAATCTCCTCGATCAGATTCTCGTCGATCTGCAGGCGACCGGCGGTGTCGAAGATCGCCAGACTGGCGTTGGCTTTTTTGGCGGCGTCCCAGCCGCGCTTGCCGATCTTGGGCACATCCTTGGAGTCGCGGTCGGCATAGAAGTCGAACTGGTTGTCGCTGGCGAGGCGCTCAAGCTGGTCGATGGCCGCCGGACGATACACGTCGCAGCCGATGAGCATGGGACGGTAGTCCTTCTTGCTCAGATACTTGGCGAGCTTGGCGGTGCAGGTGGTCTTGCCCGAGCCGTGCAGCCCGACAAGCATCACCTTGAGCGGGCGCTTCTCGGCCAGCCCGGCAGTCCCCTCCCCTAGCAGGTTGACCAGTTCGTCGCTGATGATCTTGACGACCTGCTGCCCCGGCTCGACCGACTTGAGCACTTCCTGCCCGATGCTCGCCTCGCGCACCCGCTCGATGAAGTGCCGCGCCACCTTGAAGTGCACATCCGCCGAGAGCAGCGCCGAGCGCACCTCTTTGAGGCTCTCCGCCATATTCTCCTCGGTCAGGCGACTCTGCCCGCGCAAGGAGCGCAGCGCCCCACTCAGGCGTTCGGTCAAGGATTCAAACATGTTTCCAAGCAAACAGAAAGACGCCGGCTAGGCAATGCCGTTCTGGGCATGAGTGGAGCCGCCGAGCTTCTGCTTGCGGACTTTCTATAATTCCCGCGCGTCCTCGAGGGTTGGGGCGTTCCAGTTGCGGAAGGCGTTGAGTATGATGCCGATGAAGAGGGCGAGGAAGAGCAGGTTGGAGCCGCCGTAGCTGATGAAGGGCAGCGACATGCCCTTGGTGGGAAGCAGGCCGGTGACGACGCCCATGTTGATGAGCGACTGAAAGACGATGAAGAGGGTGAGGCCGAGCACGAGCAGGCACTGGTAGAGGTTGGGCGCCTCGCGCAGCTTCCAGAGGACGCCGAGGAAGAGCAGCAGGTAACAGAGCGCGATGCCTGCGGTAAAAAAGAAGCCCAGCTCCTCGCCGATGACGGCGACGATGAAGTCGTTGTGCGCCTCGGGCAGGTAATACTGCTGCTGGCCGCCGTTGCCGAGACCCACCCCGGAGAGGCCGCCGACCCCAAACCCGACCAGCCCCTGCCAGAGCTGGTAGGCACCGTCCTGCTTGTTGGCTTCGAGATCAAGGAAAGCCGTGATGCGCTCAAGGCGGACGGGGTTGAAGAAAACCAGCGTGCTGAAGGCGGCAAGGACGAGGCTGGCCGCCGGGATGAGATAGCGCCAGGGGACGCCCGCCATGAAAAGCAGCACCCCCCCGACCGCTCCACAGAGCGCCGCCGTGCCAAAGTCGGGCTGGAGGATGAGCAGGCCGCCCGCCAGCCCGATGATGCCGCCGGGCAGGCAAAAGCCGCGCCAGAAGCTGCGACGGCGGCGCCGATTTTGGCCGAGGTAGCCCGCCAGCACAAGCACGAGCGCCAGCTTGAGCAACTCGGCCACCTGAAAGGAGACGGGGCCGAGCACGATCCAGCGGCGGGCACCGTTGATCTCGGAGCCGATCGCCGGATGCAGCACCGCGAGGCTGAACAAGAGCGCAAGCCCGGCAGCAGGCCAAGTCACCCAGCGCCAGAAATCGAGGGGCATCCGCCAGGCGACGAACCCGGCGACCAGCGACAGCCCGAGCCAGATGGCCTGCTTGCGCGCCAGCTCGAAAGAGCCGCCATGAGTTGCCTGCGCGGCACTCAGCAGGACGATCAACCCGAGCACAGAAAGCGCCACCGCCAACGCCACGACCAGCAAGCTGACCCCCGGCAGGGGCAGAGGGCTGGCGGAGCTGGCGGGCTGGCTGGACATGAAAGTGCTATTCGCCGTCGGCCTCGTCGGCCTCGTCGGCCTCGTCGACCTCGACCAGCGGGGCGTCGCGGAAGAGGGCGTCGATATCGGTCGGCTCCTCGGCAGGGGTCTCGCCCGTCTCGGCGGGGCCGATCTGCACGGGACGCTGGGTCGGGGTGCGGGTGCTCGGCAGAGCCTCGGTGGCCGAGGCGCGCTGGGTCGGCGCGGCGGCTCGCGGGGCGGGGCTGCCGGTGTCGGCTTCGGCCACCTGCAAGCGCGTGCCGACCTGCATCCGGCGCGGATCGAGTTCGGGGTTCATCTCCATTAGCTGATCGGTGTTCAGTCCATAGCGCCGTGCAATGCCCGAGGGCGTCTCGCCGGGGCGCACAACGTGGGTGCCGTCGCTGGGTGCCGGAGCCGTGCGAGCCGCGGGCGAGGGTGTCGGCGCGGTGCGGCGCGTCGGGGCGGCGCTGGTGGGTTCGCTGCCGCTGGTCGGGATGTCGAGTTCCTGCCCGACGCGGATCATGTCGCTGGTCATCCCGTTGGCGTCCTTGATCGCCGCGATGCTGGTGCCAAAGCGGCGCGCCAGCCCGGAGAGCGTGTCGCCCGGCTGCACTTGATAAGTCGTCGTCTCCATCCCGCCGGGCTGTGCCTCAGAGCGCGGCTCGGTCGTCCTCGGAGAGGACTCGATCTCCGCCCCTGGAATCTCAAGCTCCTGCCCGATCTGGATGGTGTTACCCGTCAAATTGTTCGCCGCCTTGATCTCCTCGACCGACGCCCCAAACTGCTGAGAAATTTTCCACAGGCTGTCGCCCCGCTGCACCTCATATACATTTGAGACCGGCGCAGGCGGCGTATCGGCGGTGCGGCTCACGCCGGGGCTGAGCGGCTCGAGCACATCCCCATCGCTCGGCGGCAGCGGAAAACCCTGATCGGCCAGCGGCGCACCGCGCATCCCCTCGCCCGACGAACCCGCCGGACGGGTGGGTGCCTGACGCATCCCGTCGCCGGTATTAGCCATGCTGCGCTGGGGCACCGGCTGCGTGAGCCCAGCATTGAACTCGTCCTCGATCGGCGCAGGTGCGCTGCCCACCGAGGTGGTGCCGCCTGTGGGCTCGCCGCGCGTGTCGGCTGGGGTGGGTCGGGTCGAGGGGGCAGACTTGCAGCCCGGCTGAACCAAAATGAGACTGGCCGCGGTCAAATGCACCGCCAGAACGAGGCCGAAAACTTTAGTAAATTTCATGAGAACTCCCGGGTGAGTGATTCTTTAATTATCATTAACGCAATCGCCAGATGCCTTCAACTGAAAACCTTGATCGTCAACAAATTCTCAATCAATACCGATGGTGGCTGCTCAAAACTCGTTCTATCGCCACTCTGCGGCTGAGATTCTTTATGCACCGTGTCCGTGGGCTTACGCGGCACGGATATAATCTGCCGCCGCTATGCGGCTTGAATTCCGAAACCATGGGGATGTCCCGGGGGGGTGTTGAATCTCGGTAGAGCCCTCTTGGGTGGGATGGTTTGAGGATGGGGGCGAGGGTGAGCGAGGTCAAGAAGGTTTCCGCACACGGAGACTTCATGGAATCTGGCAATATTTGTTTACTCTCATGGGCGTTAGTTTGCCCACCCTATCTGCTGCTGCTTGGGGATGAGTTCCTGCCGAACGTAGGGTGGGTTTCCGGCGACAGCCCCCTCAAGACCAGCGCCAGCGCCGGCATCCCCGGCTACCTCGAAAGCTACCTCTACGCCGAGAAAATGACCATGCGCAAGGCCGCGCTCCAGACTCAGGAGGTGGCCGACGCCGCCCTATACCTCCTCAGCCCGCGCAGCTCGGGCATCAACGCCCAGGGCATCGTGGTCAACGCCGGAATGGACATCAACTACTTCGACAAGGAGCTGATCGAGCGCACCATGCGTCCCGATTGAGCCCTTTCACTGCGTCTGGTTGGGAATTTCTGCTCTTTTTGCGATGGTCATGATTGCTCTAATCGTGCTGATTCTGCGGCTATATGGCCAGCCAGTGATGTAACGAAGGTCTTCAGCCCAGTCATCTCTGAGATCGCGCAGAAATCACCACTCTCTGACGCATTTCGTGGAGACGCCATCAAGCTTGAGGTGGTGTAAAGACGCTCTTTCATCAGCTTCTGACATAGCAGATCGTAGCGTTCGAGATACGAAGCACCCTGAAACTCTTCGAAGACTTCAAAATGGGGCGAATCCGTTCGAACTGGCGTCCGCGATTTCGGCGCGTCCTCGACCAGCATGAGCCATCCGATGAATGGGCGCGGCTGATCGCCGAAAGCCCCTTCACGGTAAGCCGTCCAAAAATCGTGTGCCGTGCCGATTGCTTCTTCTGTCCGGTTGTTGAAGTTGTTACCAAACGACGGGCCAATTTGGCTCTTTAATTCGATAGCGGCAATCAACTGACGATCTTGAATCACGACCAAATCCCAGAGCTTTGTGGGACGGAAGAACCCGGGCAAGGTGAGCACGGCACGCTCAAGGTGAATCTGAGCTTTCTGAAGCCCGTTGGCATTGACGATGTCGAGTATGAGAGCAATGAACCCATCCATATTCTTTCCCGCCGTGACTCCCGCCCGCTCGCCTTGATCAGCTTTCCCTGACTCAATTTGCTTTTGACGCGCGGCTTCTCGGTTGCCCCAAAAGGCCTTTATGGCATCACGGGCCTTCTGCTCATAGTTTACAAGTTCTAATGCCATAGTGTTATATCCCATTTCCTCCGAGCGCGGCACGCTCTTTGGCGGATAAATCGTAGAGAGAGAACACCGCTTCGTTGCAGGCGACAGGATCGCGCAGTTCTGCGGCTTCAATAAGTTGTTGGCGCAGAGGCTCACTGACCAAATGCCATTCTGGAATACGCAAACGGCGGAGATACTGGGCTTGGAAGCGAAGGTAGCCACCTCGCATATGCGTAGAATAAGTCGAGATAAAGAGACGGGTAAGGCTTGAAAGGAGTATAGCCTGAAGCGCCTTCAAGTCCCATTCTTCCGAGGTGATGAAGTAAAGGTTATGATGAGGATAGAGTTCGCCTCGCTCGAAGACTATATGGGCATCTCCCTTGATGTCCGGAATCAGCAATTTGGGACGAACCGTCAGTTCGGGCCAGATGCGATCAATTGTCCGATACCACTGTCTAGGCACCTTCTTCGCGCAGTGGCGGCCTGCGATAGCCTCTTTCCTCGCCTCAAGATAAGCTCGCAGCCTCGGATACTGATTGAGATCGACCAACCCTCCGTCATCCGAGAATGGGTTGATTACGCCCAGTCCTCGCCAGCGGACTTCACCGCTCACAATGTCTTTCGTTGTTGCCAACTTGAGTTTGCGGTCATCCTCGACATCCAGCGAGTCGAACGGCCCAATGAAGCATTTGTCGGCACCCGTCGCGACGCCGATACCGATTCGGCAACCGGTTTCTTCAATAGCCGGGAAATCCAGTTCGATGCGGCGTAACAAGTCAATCTGATCACTGGATTCTAAAATCCACGGCTCGGTCTCTTCGCGCTGCACCATCGCTGGTTTGAATAGCTTCCGCCCGTTCCCGGGATCGTTTTGCTCGATAGCGTTGACAATTTCGGCGAAGGCAGTGTCTGAGATCTTCGGGCGGTGAACGGTTGCCGTAGGTTGGTTCGATGCCCGATTGAAGATTGTGATGGCGGGATAGGCGGTGACTTCCTCGGTAAATGCGTCGGTTCCAACCATATCCACATAGACTGCGAGGTGAAAATCCCGCGAGACGAATGACCGAAGAGGGCCACCGTAACGGTTCTTCATCCAACGATCTGAACAGATGAAGCCAAGTGCTCCGGTTTCGTTCAAGAGCGATAGCGAACGCTCAATAAACGGGATGTATAAATCGGCGCGATCATACAGGGTCGAATACCTCGCTTTGTATTCGGACAGTAAAGGAGCCGGGATGAGTTCCTGCCGAACGTAGGGTGGGTTTCCGGCGACAAAATCGAAGTCCGCCTTAAAAGATTCAAGCAGGAAATCCCCTTGGACAAGCCATTCATTGACCAGCCGCTCGGCTGTGTTTTCAGGGATATCGTGTGCTAGTCGTTCAAGAACTTTCCGCCGTGTTTCCAGATAGGTTTTCTGGTGTAGTTCGACTCCTCGTAAACACCCATGCAAATTCTCAAAGTTCGGATCAACCCTGTGTTCGAGAATTGATTCTATCAAACGGTCGATAATCGGAAGTAAAAAGTCACCTCCACCAAAAGAAGGCTCGAGGATTCGATACCTAAAAAGCGGTTCAACTGTCCTGTAACCCACGAGATCAAGGATGAAATTAACAACCTCTGGCTTCGTGTAAACAGAACCGTGCGACTTATCCCTTTCAGCGAATGAGAGTTTTGCGATTGCCCTCTCCACATCTTCTTCGATTCTCAGGGCAGAAGAATTGAGCCCTTCAAAAAGGGATATTTGTGTAGCATGTTTCACAGTTATTTTTTCTTTTGCCCAACAAGCTATTGGTTGATTTTCAAATAACATGCTCAAGTGCTGGCGGTGTCAAGACGTTTGGGTGGGGATTTGGGGTGCTCGTAAGTGGATATCATTCAAAAAAAGAGGCTGTCTTGCTTTTCAAGTTGCCATGCAGCAGCTTCCAAAAGAGGTTCACTGCGTCGGGATAGGCCCACTTGCGAGCAGATCAGCGCGAATATCGCTCAGTGGTGTCGTCGCAGCATCGCCTTCCGCAGCCTTGGCT